>NZ_JBSVZD010000027.1:0-25967 GCF_054051725.1 Petrotoga sp. DB-2
AGTTCTTTTTCTTCTTGCCTTAACTTAATTTACCTTTAGTTAATCGTTGCTTTGACCTATTTCTGAAGTGGGTATTAGTAAAAAATCTCCTTTTTTAGGGGACAAGGAGCATATTTATGATAAAATTCGAAAAAAATATAAAATAAAACCATTGTTTGTGGCATTAGTTACATATATTATTTCTGTTGTTTTTGGTATAATCGGCTTAATTACTTGGGATTTTCAATTAATAGGTGTTATAATTGTATTGATGTTATTTATATTTCTAGGTTATCATTTTAAGTTGTACAAATATGAGTGATTGAAGAATCAATTATACCAAAAAAATTTCTTAAAGTTTTATGTAAAAGAGGTGTTGTGATGATAATTTTAAAAGGCAATTATGGTGATTATATGAAACTTCGGCCTGTATCAGTTAAAAAGATTTTCCTAGACGAGTCGATGTTGAGAAACAACAAAGATCCTGATATTTACGAAAAATATATTTATGAAGTGGAAGGAAGGTTCGGAAATTACAAATGGTTTAATAACGAGTTCAATTTGGAGGGAAGGGGTAATGGGAAATTAGATAAACTTACCTTTGATATAGAATATATCCCGTTGATATTGACAATCTTAAGGATTAATGCTTTTTTTAAATCGAAAAAGAAGAGTATGATTTCTGTGCTTGCTTCTGATCATGAAAACCAAACTTCGGAGATAATTGCAGAGGAGTCATTTATTTATTCTTTGAATGAAAGTAATAATTTATCATTTTTGTTTTTAAGAAAAATAGGTAAAGGCTTAATCGAACATCACTTAATTTTCACTAACGACTATGGAGATCATTTTGATATGTATATAGAAAGTGATCGCAAGAGTATAGAAAGTTTTTATAAAAATCTGTTGAACGAAACAAATAATTTTCGGGTAGCGATACTTCCAAATATTGCTCAGAAGATCTCTCCATTTTATGAAAAAATAATCGAGAAAATAGCGATCGTTAATTACGAAAATGTTTACAATATTACGGATGATTTTTTTACATTATATAATCTCAATCCAAAAGAATTTCTGAAAAATTCTGAACCTCGGCAAGAATTAGAAAGGTTTACAAATTATTTGTTTAATGGGAAAAATGAAGAAGAAGAAGATTATTATTTCGATGAAGATATAGACGATGTCGATATTGATTTTACTATAAAGAATATGGAAGATATAGAAGATGAGCTAAAAGATATTACAGATTTGCAAAACAGGGATCAGTTTTTAGGAAACTCTTATTACTATAATGAATCGTACGATTTGTTTATAGAAATGGAAGAAGAGTTTATGGATTTTATGGATCATATAATTTTTGATGAAAATTTGAAAAAGCAGGATAAAGAGTACTATTTAGAAAAAATAAAGAGAATGATCAACGAAGTTTCCTTAATATTCCAAGATTTAAAAGAAAAGAAAGAGTTTGAAAGAGAACTTTTATTAGATATGGTAAACGCTTATGGAATTGAGCAAATTACTGATAAAAAAGATTTAATTTCGGAAATTTTTGAAGAAATAGATATGACTACTGATCTAAATGAAATATATGAAATCTCAGAAGATAAGATCCTGAACGATTATAAAAATTGGTATAAAGATCTAATATTTAAGAAAGGTAAAAGTATGAAAGAAGTCATTAACAACTAATATCAAGAATAATACCCGTTTGGTGAGCCACCAAACGGGTATTATTTTGAGCCTCTCAAAATCCTAAATGCGTAAAGTATCGATCACTATAGTAATATGTAATATTTTAAAATATTTCTCCTTCTCCAAGCTTGTAGTCTACTAATTTTAATTTTCTTATTATGGGTATATCGTAAGGACATCTTTCTTCACATATACTACATTTTGTACAATCTTTGAAGGTCTTATTAAGTTTAGAATAAGCGGTTTTAGCTTCGTTTTGGTTTCCAAACCAGAATGCCAATCTTTCTCTCAGCGCATAATCTGGGGCCTCGTGAGGTTGGTAATCCCTCATTTGTCTGTCGTACCATCCCTCGTATTCAAACACTTTCATAATTTCTATATCTTCTGGGCAAGGCAAACATTTACCACATTGTCTACATACATAATTTCCAAGTTCGGGAGCTCGATAATACAGATTTTCTACAGATTTTTTAGGTAAAGGTTTAAAATTTTCAGCTATCTGAATGTCTTTTCTTAACATGTCTTCGGAGTTTGCTCCTACAACCATTACATCTAAATCCTGAGTCAAAGCATAGTTTAATGCATCGTAGGTAGACCTATAAAGATAACCATCTGCAAAAGCTTTCATGCCAACAATTCCCATGTTTTTTGATCTTGCAAAAGGAATGACTTCTTGATAGGTACTCGGGAAATTAAATATATCCAAGTAGTTAAAACCTGTCATTAGAACATCTAAGTCTACTGTTTTTATCAGTTTAAGTGCATAATTCCCCAAGCCGTGAAAAGATACACCCAATGCTCTTATAATCCCATCTTTTTTAGCTTGAAACAGATAATCTAAGGCTGAATCTTTTTTCAATAAGGCGTCGACATCTTCTTCAGTTGTAACATGGTGGAGAAACAAAATATCTAAATGATCGGTGTTTAGGTTCTTTAAAGTTCTTTCTACAAAATGTCGAGCATTTTTCTTATCTCGAGCATGGCATTTGCTAGCAAGAATTACTTGATCTCTTCTACCTTTCAAAGCGTATGAAATTTTCTTTTCAGATTCGCCATCTCCGTATTCAGCCGCAGTCTCAACGTAATTACCACCCGACATTAGATAAATATCCATTAATTTTGAAACAACATCCTGTGAGATTTCCAACATATGAAACCCACCCAAACCTAAAAGAGAAACCTCAAACCCAGTTTTACCAAGTACTTTTTTATTCATAAAGATCACCTCTATAATTTTGGATCAAGCTAATTCATTTTTGACTTGCTTTAAAAACAATCTTATAGGTATATGCTGTGGACATTCTGCTTCGCAATCACCACATTCCTCACAAATAGAGGCATCTATGCCTTGTTTGATCAAAGTTTGATATCTTTCTTTTGCCTCTGGTAAGTTATCAAATATGTAGCCTTCATTATATATACTAAAAATTGTAGGAATAGGTATACCGTTTTTACAAGGTACACAATAATTACATCCAGTACAATCTATCTTGGATTTACTCTTGTAAATATTTCTGACTTGTTCAATCGCCTTTAATTCTTTTTCACTTAAGGAATTTTGATCTGAATCATCTGCAGTTTTAAGATTTTCTATCACTTGTTCCATTGTGGACATCCCGCTCAGAACGGTAGTTACCTCAGGATGGTTCCACACCCATTTTAACGCCCAATAAGCCGGTGACTTGGTTTTATCTAAATTACTCAAGATTTCGAGAGCTTCTTGAGGTAATTTATTAGCCAATTTACCTCCTCTAATTGGTTCCATTATTATTACCGCCAAACCCTTTCTTTTAGCATACTTTAATCCTGCGATTCCTGCTTGGAAATGTGTATCAAGATAATTGTATTGTATTTGACAAAAATCCCAGTTATAAGAATCAACGATTTTTTTAAAAGTTTTGAAATCGTCGTGAAAAGAAAATCCGGCAAATTTTATTTTGCCTTTTCTTTTTGCTTCATCCAGAAAATTCAAAACGTCTAGATTGTAAATTTTACTCCATCTTTCTTTATCCAAAGAGTGTAAGAGATACATATCTATATATTCTGTATCAAGTTTTTTTAGCTGTTCATCTAAATATTTTTCAAAATCTTCATACTTATTTGCCAACCAAACAGGATTTTTGGTGGCTAAGTAAACCTTTTCCCTGTAGCCATCTTTTAAAGCTCTACCTACAAAGTATTCACTATTTCCTTGGTGGTAAGGATACGCGGTATCAACATAATTTAGACCATTATCAATAGCATATCTAAGCATTCTTGTTGCCTTTTCTTCATCAATTTTAGAAGGGTCTTCATTCAAAACAGGCAGTCTCATACATCCAAAACCCAACGCCGAAAGTTCTACATCGTACTTACCAAATTTTCTATATTTCAAAAGAGCACCCCCAGTATATTATTATGATTAATTGACTTTGAGATTAGTTTGATAAATAAACTTATTCTACTTTAATTATACCAAAAAAATTAAAAAAATTCTTTTACACAAAGTAGAAACAGTAAATTTTTTTATGTTATAATAAAATACAGTAGAAGTAATTGAAAAAAATTTCATACTTATCTCCGAGGAGGTTTTTAAATGCTATCGGAAGGCATACTCAACTTTTTTTCAAGTACTGGATTTATAAATCTTTCTTGGCCTCAAGTTTTTATGATACTTCTTGGATTGATTATTATCTATTTTGCTATATCTAAACATGCAGAACCACTACTTTTAATTCCATTGGGTTTTGGTATGGTTATAGCTAACATTCCCCCGGAATTAACAGGTATTCTTATGCCTCCTCAGAATGGTCAACCGGGCGGATTGTTGTGGTATATAAAATTGGGACTGGATACGGGGATCTATCCGCCATTGATTTTTTTGGGTATTGGAGCACTAACTGATTTTTCTTATTTGATTGCAAACCCAAAATTGATACTTCTCGGAGGAGCAGCACAAGTAGGGATATTTATTAGTTTTTTACTGGCAAGTTTTTTGGGATTTGATCTTCATTCTGCGGCGGCAATAGGTATTATTGGAGGTGCCGATGGTCCAACTTCTATATACATAGCTTCCAAATTTTCTCCTGATATATTGCCTGTCATAGCTGTTGCAGCCTATTCTTATATTTCACTTATTCCAGTACTACAGCCCTTTGTTTCAAAGTTATTTACCTCTAAGAGGGAAAGAAAAATAAGAATGAGAAGGTTAAGGGAAGTTTCTAAAAGAGAAAGAATCATTTTTCCTATAATAACAACTGTTGTAGTTTCTTTAATGGTTCCCCAATCTCTACCTTTAGTAGGAATGCTTATGTTGGGAAACTTGTTGAAAGAATCCGGGGTAACGGGTAGATTGGCCGAAGCAGCCTCTCGATATATTTTAGACACTGTAACAATACTTTTAATGTTATCGGTAGGGGTGTCGGCGACGGCTGATATATTTTTGTCATTGGTAACCTTAAAAATCATATTGTTAGGAGCAGTTGCGTTTATAGTTGCAATAGCAAGTGGAATAGGATTCGCAAAATTAATGAATTTGTTCGTTAAAGATAAAATTAATCCATTAATCGGTGCTGCAGGTGTTTCAGCGGTTCCTGATTCAGCTCGTGTAGCCCAACATATTGCTCAAGAGACCGATCCGGGTAACTTCATTTTAATGCATGCAATGGGACCAAACGTTTCAGGGGTAATAGGTTCAGCTATAGCTGCAGGTTTATTTTTAAGTATACTTTAATTTAGAGGAGGCATAATCAAATGCAAACTACTAAAAAACATTTTAAAGTGATAATAAATTATAACTATTGTAAAAAATGTGGTATCTGTTCTTGGATTTGCCCAGTAGATGCTATAATAGAACAAGAGTTTGGTAAGCCAGTTGTTCCAGATTCAGAAAAATGTACCGGATGTTTGCAATGTGAACGAATGTGCCCGGATTTTGCGATAAGTATTAAACAAATAGATCAATAAAAATGAATGCTCTTTTTAGAAGAGGTGAAATTAATGGGGAAAATGCTCTTTTTACAAGGAAACGAAGCGGTTGGAATGGCTGCTATAAAAGCAGGATGTCGTTTTTTTGCAGGTTATCCGATTACACCATCAACCGAAATAGCCGAATACATGTCTAGAGAATTGCCAAAAGTTGGAGGAACTTTTATACAGATGGAGGACGAGCTCGGAAGTGCAGCTGCTATAATAGGTGCTTCCCTTGCAGGTGTAAAATCCATGACTGCTACTAGTGGTCCCGGATTTTCACTTATGCAAGAGGCTTTAGGATACGCCATTATGACAGAGGTGCCCTGTGTGTTTGTTGATGTTATGAGAGGTGGTCCAAGCACAGGACTTCCTACCAAGCCTTCTCAAGGAGATATAATGCAGATACGGTGGGGAACTCATGGAGATCACCAAATTATTGCGATATATCCTTCTACAGTGGAAGAAGTTTATACATATACTGTCACAGCGTTCAATTATGCAGAAAAATACAGAACACCGGTTATTTTGGTGTTAGATGAAACTTTAGCACATATGAGAGAAAACGTGTATTTCGATTACGAGAAAGAGAATCCACAGATTGTCGAAAGATTAAAGGAAATTGATCTAGGAGAAGAAGAATTATTTTTACCTTTTGATTTAGAGGAACAATTTGCGGTAAATCCATTAGTTGAAATGGGAAAAACAAGATTTCATGTTTCTGGCCTAGTTCATGATGAAAGTGGCTTTCCCATAAGAGATCCAAACACCATATCAAAAGTGATAGAACATTTGGATTCAAAAATTAGATTATCTGCCGAGGATATTTCTATTTATAACGAATATATGCTACAAGATGCCGATATAGTAGTAGTTGCATATGGGAGCGTTGCTAGGAGTGCCTTGAAGGCGGTTAAACAAGCGAGATCAGATAAAATTCCTGTAGGCTTCTTTAAGCCTATCACTATTTGGCCCATGCCTACCTCAAGACTTAAATTAATATTTAAAAATGCTCAAAGTATAATCGTTCCAGAGATGAATACAGGCCAGTACGTTAAAGAGATGTCACGATTGAATAAATTGAACAAACATGTGGAATCTTTAACGAAAACTAGCGGTGAGTTGATTACACCCGATGAAATATTAGAAATAATTATGAAAATGTGGGTTCAGATTACGGAGATGTAAATAAAATGAATGTAAAATTGCCAGAAAAGTATCAACCAAAAATCAAGTCTGCTTATGTAAATCCAGGTATTACGCTTTTACTTGAAAACTTCACAAAAGAAGTTCTTTTTGATTTTGAAGTTATGATTAAAATTCATTTTGATCCATTCAAAGTACCAGATAATTTGTATAAATTCATAAAGATATGTAATTCATTCTCAATCTTCACGATAAAAAACATAGAAGAGACTAATTGCATCGAAGAACAAAAAGTAGAACTAAAAAGAATTCAAATGGAGATCGTAGTTGAAATTAATTACGAAACATTTCAAAAGGAGGAAAGCATAGTAGTATATGAGATAATTAAAAATTCTTCCACATTAGTAGGATCAATGCTTACAGATATCCTACTCAATTCCTCAAAAATAGCCAATGTCTTCAGGGCTTCTAAAATCATATTGGAAAAAAGTTATAAACCTGAAACGTCTATAGATGAAATGTTATATATAACTATGACAGCGATAACAGGCGGCTTTGCAGGAGGTTTTAATAGGGCTATCTTATTTGTTGAAGATAGTGGTGATTTCAAGGTCCATAGAGTTATTGGACCTGAAAGTGATAGAGAAGCTGACAAAACTTATGAAAAGTTTGAGACACTTGAGAGAAATATAGAATTATATTTGTCTCAGTATGAAGTTGGAATGAGTTATTTTTCAAATTTAGAAAAAAGGATAAAAGGTATTACTATTAAAAAAGAATTGTTAATAGATAATGATCTTTTTAAATACGCAATTGAATCGCATAGTACTATTAAATTACCTGTAAGTCGATTGGAGGAAAAGATAGTAAATTTACTTGATTTAAGGGGAGAAATAGCTATTTCACCAATAGAAATAGACAATGGAAGACTTGCTTTTTATCTTTGCGATAATAGATATAACGGGAAACCAATTACAGATGATCAACTGGAAATTTTAGATTATTATGCTAAAGAAAGTTGGATGATGTGGCAAAATAAAATTTATCAAAGTATCTTAAAAAAAGATGCTCAGATTGATCTGCTAACCAATATTGGAAACAGAAGAAGTTACGAAAATTACATTTCTTCTATAAAATATTTAAAAAATCAGAAAATAGCCTTAGTAATGGTGGATTTAGACGACTTCAAAGAGGTAAACGATTCCTACGGTCACGAAAAAGGAGACACACTCTTAAAAAAATTTGCGCAACTATGTGTTGATAATTTGAGAAAAAAAGATAGTATATTCAGATATGGTGGCGATGAGTTCGTAATAATTTTAGAAGGGGTTAAAAAAGAAGAGGTTTATTCTATTTTGAAAAGAATAAACCGTAAACTAAAACAAGAGATGAATGTCACTTTTTCTGCGGGAGTAGCGTATGGTAACAGCCATGAAATAGATTTACTTTTCAAAATTGCCGACCAAAATCTATACATGGCAAAAGGGCAAGGAAAAAATAAAATTATCATCAATTAAGATATTATACCGTCTATAATTGTCATTGCCCCTAAAAGGATAAATGCTACTCCAGCAATTTTGCTAAGTTTTTCTTCCGAAACGTTATTAGCGAATATTGCAGCCATTTTTGAACCTACAGCACCACCTACAACCGCGAAAGCTAACAAATCCCAAGGGATTGGGGCATACAACGCATGAGAAACAGCACCAGATAATGCTGTAAAAGCCATTATCAGAACAGAAGTTCCTACTGCAACGTGAATTTTGTATCTTAAAACCAGGGTAAGTATAAGAAGTATCATCACTCCGCCGCCTGCACCGACAAAACCAGCTATAAATCCGATTAACAAACCCCAAAGTATTGAGCTAGTAATTCTTTTGACATTATTTATATTTGGATCATTTTTATGTTTTTCTTGAATAGTTTGTATTCTTTGATGTAAAGGCTTCCTTATGAAATTTATACCGATTAATAAGATTGCAACTCCAGTAAATCCTCCTAATCCGGCTGAAGGAACATATGAAGAAATCCAAGTTCCAATTATAGCCCCCACAATTGCACTTATTGCCATCTGTAATCCCGATTTTAAATCAATATTTCCGTTTCTTCTATAAGTATTTGCTGCTACCAACGATGCCACCACATCCGTCGCTAAACTTATTCCTATAGCTTCAAAAGTTGGAATATCTAAAAAAGTTATTAAAACAGGTACAATTACCGCTGCAGCACTTGCTCCAATTATTCCTGTAACAGCTCCAGCGCCCCAACCGGCTAGAACTGAGATTATGTATTGACTTATCATATTTTTTTGACCTCCAAAAAAGTTTTTATAATGTCTTTAAAAACACTAAAACATGCATTTTGAAAATTAGTTTATTTCTAAAACGTCTATTTATTTAGCCTAATGCTACATCGAGGACCAGCATCAGCAAAAATCCAAAAATCAGTGAGAAAGTAGCCGTTCTTTCGTATCCGTGAGAATGTGTTTCTGGGATTATCTCATCGCTGATAACGTACAGCATAGCCCCTCCCGCAAATGAAAGAAAAAAAGGTAAGGCTGGTTTCATTAAGACCACTAAAGATGCCCCAAGTAAACCTCCTATAGGTTCGACTAATCCTGTCAAAAAACTCCAAAAGAAACTTTGTTTTCTTGAATAATTTGCTTTAATTAAAGAGAAAGCTGTCGCTGTCCCTTCTGGAATATTTTGTAGTCCTATAGCAACTGCTACAGTAATACCATTAGCAATCATTCCACCACCAAAACTCACCCCTACAGCCATTCCTTCCGGAAAGTTATGGAGTGCTATTGCGATAACGAACAACCATATCTTCTTTAAACGGGCTAACTCAGGTCCTTCATGTCCCTTTAAAAAATGTTCATGAGGGGAGAAGGTATCCATTAATTCAATAGTAAGTGCGCCGAGAAATATCCCTAAAATAGTTATTAATATTCCACCCGTGTCTAAAGATGGAATTATAAGTGAAAAAACAGTAGCTGCGAGCATAACACCGGCAGCAAATCCTAAAAACATATCTAAATTTTTTTCGCTTAACTCTTTTTTGAAAAACAATACTGGAATAGCTCCAATTGAAGTAGCAAGACCAGCGATCAGACTTGCTAGAGTTCCAAATATCCATATTTGAGAACTGGTTAATTCGTTCATCTTAGCCCTCCTTGTAGGTTGTTTTTTTAGTTTTGTGAATTTAGTGAAGAATATTAATTTCAAAAGCTGATTAATATTCTTTCAGGAAGAAGCTTTTTATCCCACAACAATTCTTAATTATAATATCTCTGTTTTGTGCAGATATTACAACCGATATAACTTTAAGTTAGAATTACGATTGCAACTTCTTGTTATATTTGATATAATTTAATGATTCTTCGGGGAAGGCTAGGGGGTGAAAGGGAGAAATCTGTACGGGGTATTGACTAAATTTTTGTACCTTTAAAAAAAACACTTGATTTATGTTATAATAAAAAATAATCAACAGGTTAAAGATCATTTATTAGGAGGAATCACATGGCTAACGATCAAAAACAAAAAAGGGGTAATAGCTTTAATTTCATAATCATAACATTAATTTTCTTTGCTGGGTTAGCTATTTTTCAATTTTTTATGTACAGAAATCTTCAGCCTCAGTTTCAAGTAATATCAAGAGATATTACATTTACTATTTACGAAGACCTTTCCGTGGATTTTGCAACCAAAGTAGAAATACTAACAGAAAACGAGAGAGATTACGAAACCTTGGTAGAAGGGTTTAACACCCCCGATGAAGAAAAGCTTTCTCTTTTTCAACAATCTTTGGATAATTTAAAAGAACAAATCCCAAGAGATTTTGTGGTTTTATCTTATGAGTCAACCGTAAATTCCAATTCTCCAAGGATTTATGTGAATGAAACGGTTAAATTGGAAGGGTTGGTTTATAGAAATGATAGAGGAAATATTGAATTTTCTCTTCCTGGACAACTTTTAAGTGCTCAGAATGAGGAAGTGACTGTAAGTATTCATTATCCTTATGGTTGGGAAGTCTTAAGTGTAAATCCTACTCCCACTTATATAGACCAGAATGTTATAGGCTATTCCTACACTGGGGCATTAGGTTATCCCACGATAGAATTCCAATCTAAATAGACTATCGTAAAAATGGGGGAATTGTAATGGTTATTTTATATTTATTAGTTGTCCTTTCTCTCACAATATCAATTGTTAATATTTTTCTTATGATCCGTTTAGGGCGTTTTTTGCAAGAAAATAACGAGACAGGGGAAAAATATGA
The DNA here is from genome assembly GCF_054051725.1 of Petrotoga sp. DB-2. Lineage (NCBI taxonomy): Bacteria > Thermotogati > Thermotogota > Thermotogae > Petrotogales > Petrotogaceae > Petrotoga > Petrotoga sp. DB-2. The sequence continues at coordinate 11,047 of NZ_JBSVZD010000027.1, forward strand.
AAATTTTGAGGAAGAAAAAAACCTTTTCTTAGCAAGATTTCAAAAGATAACCTCCACAAGGTTAAGGGCTTTAGATAATAAAATAGAATTGGTTGATCAACTTATGAAAGATTTAGATGATGCTTATGCTAAAACTTTTTCATTGTTGACAGATTTAGAAAGGAAATTAGATTCGTATAAGAGACAAGAAATTGAAACTAAAGTCCAAAACACAAAAAACTTAGAAGATCAAAAGGATAATAAAAATCAAAAAGAGACAGTTGAAAAAGACGATAGACTAAGGGTTTACGAGCTTTCAAGAAAATTAAATATATCAAGTAAAAAGTTGGTTGATTTTATTAACACAAATACCGATTTGGATGTTTCTAACCATTTGGTAAAGTTGACACCAGAAGAAGAAAAAATGATATTTGAAAAAATCAAAGAAGTTCCCAACATCTCGTCAAAGAAAGAAAATATTCCATCAAATATCGATATGGCTAAAGATAAAAATATAAATATAAGTAAAGATAATGCTAACTATAAATACGACAAAACTGAAAAAATTCTTGATTTGTCCAAAAATGGCTATACCCCTCAAGAGATAGCTAAGGAATTGAAAATTGGTGTAGGTGAGATAATGCTTGTTCTAAGTTTGTTTAATAATAAGGAGAAATAAAGATGAATCTTTCTTTCTTAAAAGAGTCAGGCAAAATTTGAACTTTTCCTATTGTTGATAGAATTTCAGCCGTTTTTTTTACAGTAAATTCACTGGTTTCGAACAAGAGATATTTAGATTTTAAAAGGTGAGAATATTTAGATATCTTTTTAAAAAAACTTTGACCATCGTATCCCCCATCAAGGGAAATTCTAGGCTCATATTTTAAAAAACGATTTTGTTCTATAAAAGAAGTTTCCACATATGGAGGATTTGAAATTATCAATTCTACTTCTTCAATGTCTTTCAAAAATGGATCTAAGCAATCACCAATTTTAAATTCAACATTGACACCTAATCTCTGAGCGTTGTATTGAGCTACTTTTATCGCAGCTTCTGAAATATCAGAAGCCTGAACCTTAATTTTTGGGGTTTGCTTTTTTATTGAGATTGCTATCACACCAGAACCTGTCCCTATATCAATTACATGTTTTATATTTTTATTTTTTATAAGATTGACTGCTAATATTACTAAATCTTCAGTTTCTATCCTAGGTATTAGTACATTTTCATCTACAAAAAACTCATTTCCTAAAAAAAGAACTTTTTTGGTAATGTATTCTATAGGATACCCTTCTTTAAGATGTTTAAGTAAAAAATCGAAAGTTTGGTGAGAAATTTCTACTTCTGAGTCTTTTAAATAAAACGATACATCTTTATCTTCAATTTTTGATAATATTTTTAATACACGAAAGGGGGAGATTTTAAACTCCCCCTGAATTTTACTTACTAACTCTGTTATCTTCATTATCTTACCTCAAATTCCCAAAAGATTTCTAACTTCTTCACTCGCCATCTGCGGATCCCAAGGGGGATCAAAGGTAAGTTCGATATCTACATCGTTGATTTGTTCTATTTCTTTTACCTTCTCTTTTGCATTTTCAATTATTAAACCGGCCAAAGGGCACATTGGGGTGGTTAATGTCATCAATATGTGAACGTTATTGTTCTCATCTATATCTACCTTGTATATCAAACCTAATGAAACGATATCGAATCCAATTTCCATATCATAAACCTCTTTCAGAGCATTTATGATTTTATCTTTTTCTATATCAGGCATGAGTAAGCCTCCTTCAAAACATATCAGAATTGAGAATTATTGAAGATTCTTCTTGAAATTTTTGGAATTCAGTTGGTAAAACTTTATCAAAATATTCTTGAGCTTTTTTGTCTTTTAAGTTAAAAATTATTTGGTCTTTTGCTTCTTCAAAAGTTAACTGTTTTTCTGGGTATTTTCGTTCTATTTTTAAAAGAGCATATGTACCGTTTTGCGAATCATACAAAAGAGGCGTTGTAATAAATCCTGGAGGATTGCTTTTTACAGTTTGTACAATCGAATTTGAATCATCTTTAAGATTTATTCTCATAGAGGTAGCTGAATCAGTTTGTTCAAATACTTCATCATATGTGTAATAACCTTCAATAATACGATTGTATGTGTAAGAAGCGTCTTCTGTGCTATTGAATATAATTAGCTTTATATCAGCTGCAGGATCAGATTTATAGATGGCTTTGTTATTTTGATATTCCTTTGCAATTTCTTCGTCGGTTACTTCTGCCTCTTGAACAATTTTAGTATAAAGCGCAGCTATAGAATTATTGTATAATGTTGAATAATACGCATCTTCTAAATAATTTGTTTTTGAAGTGTAACCTAAGGCGAGAAGATAATCTTCTATTTCTTCGTCAGGTATTCCAACGTCTTTAAAGGCTTTTGAAAAGTTTTCTTCGATGTTATTCCACGTTTGTTTGCGTTGTAAATCTATGTTTTTTTGTTCGACGAATTGTATAAAAAGAACTTGATTGACTATTTTTAAAGCTTGATCTTCTAAATATGTATTCATGAGTTCAACACCTGTAGCTGTTCTTGTTAAAACAGAATAAAACTCGGGATAAGAATTATAAATATCTGACAAAAGGTAAACTATTTGAGATCTTGATATTAATAGTTCTTCATTAAGTGTTTCTTCATTAACTTTTGCAAAGGTTGCTTGCTCCAATGGTTGATAGATTATTTTTGGATAAAGAATAGTTGAAATTAGAAATACAAAAAATAACAATAGTTGAGCTTTTTTCGTCAAGATATTTGCCTCCTCATAAAATTCCTTCTTCGATGAATCTCTTAATAGGATTAAATGTTTTTCTATGCTCTGATATTATACCATACTTTTTTATGCTTTCAATGTGTTTCCTGGTAGGATAGCCTTTGTGGTTTATAAAGCCATAATTAGGATATATTTCATGTAGTTGATTCATATATATATCTCTTTCGTATTTTGCTACAATAGATGCAGCTCCTATTAAAGGAGATATTTGATCGCCTTTGATTATGCATTCGTAGTTATAATCAAGTTTGAAGAACTTTCCATCGATGATTGAATAATAATCGTTCAGATTTTTTCCCACCACTTTTTGCAATAATTTCATAATTGCTAGTTCAGTCGCCTTGAATATATTTATTTGATCTATTAAATCTGAAGTTGAAAAATTACTATAATATTTAAAATTTTTCGTTATTTGAAAGTATCTTCTCTCTCTTTCTTTTGAAGATAACGATTTTGAATCTCTTCCAATTTTTGCTAATAATTCGCATTCTTTTTTTGATTCTATAACAACAGCCCCCACAAAAACAGGCCCAGCTAATGGGCCTCTTCCAGCTTCATCTATACCAATTATTTTTTTGTACTTATTTAACAAAGCTATTTCAATATTTTCTTGCATATTATCCACCTTTGAAACATACTTTTACTCTTTTTCGTAAGGAACCCCGTCGGCAGCGGGTGCTCTTGTTCTTCCAACAAATCCTCCAACTACGATTATAGTCAAAACGAAAGGCAATAAATTTAGTAAAGCTTTGATTTCTGAAGGAAGAACCATCAAAGTTTGAAGTTGAATATTCATAGCTTCTGCAGCTCCGAAAAGCAAAGCTGCCCACATTGTACCAATAGGATTCCAATTTCCTAATATCATGGCTGCCAAAGCAATGAAGCCTTTTCCGGCTGGCATCTGTTCTTGAAACTGTCCTATATCACCTAGGGCTAGATACATCCCTCCTAATGCAGCGAGCACTCCACTCATTAAAACTCCAAAGTATCTTATCGCCTTAACGTTCACACCTAACGTATCCGCAGCCCTTGGATTTTCACCTACAGAGCGCATTCTTAAACCTAAAGGAGTCTTGTAAAGTAAAAACCACGATCCGATGATGACTACTATAGCAATGTAAAAGAAGGAACTGATTTCTCCGAAGATTTCTCCAATGAAAGGAATATTTTGAATTGCCTCTATTTTTACCGTTGGGATTTTAGCAACAAAGTCTGTTTGACCTTCTTGGCCAAAAATAGGTTTCATTAGAAAACCAGTGAACCCTTGAGCAATCAGAATCAAAGCTGTAGCAGAAACAATTTGATTTGCTGCCCATTCTATGGAAACATAAGCATGAAAGAAGGCCAAAATTAAACCTCCAATCATACCTAAAATTAATCCAATCCAAGGGTTCCCAGTAAGAAAAGTAACAGCCACCCCGATGAAGGCTCCTAATTTCATTATACCTTCTAAAGCAATATTTGTTACGCCGGTTATTTCACTGTAAACTCCTCCAATTCCAGCAAAAATCAATGGTAATGCAGAAAGAATCGTTAATTTATAAAATAAAGGTGAAGCAAAAGCAGTAAATATAGCTTCAAACCAATTCATTCTTCTTCACCACCTTGAATTGTTTTTGGTGATTTTTTCTTTCCAAGTTGAGTAGCTTTCATGATCCAGGTTCTTATGATTCTATCTGCAGCGACAAAGTATATTATTATTCCTTGTATAACAACAATAATATCATCTGGTACCCCTATAGTTTGCATTGCATTTGAACCAGATCTCAGGGAGGAGATGAGGAAAGCAGCAAAAATAATCCCTATAGGATTGTTTTGACCGATCAATGCAATAGTTATTCCATCAAAACCTCTATCGCTTGTGAATGCTCCAAAAATCCTATGATGGACAGACATGACTTCTAAAGCCCCAGCCAAGCCAGCCAAAGCTCCTGAAATAGCCATTGTTAGTAATATATTTTTACTTATCGATATACCTCCATATTCTGCTGCATATGGATTGAAACCTACGGCTTTAACTTCGTAGCCGGTTGTTGTTTTCTCCAGTATTATATAAATAGCAATTGCAGCGACTATGGCTATTAAGATACTAGAGGGAATTGTAGATGCTTGGACTGTTAATAGCGCAGGAAGTTGAGCACTTTGTGCAATTTCAGGGGATTTTGGAACACCTGCGCCTACAGCAAATGGTCCGGCTACCAGATAATTGGTAATATGATAAGCTATCCAGTTCAACATTATGGTACTTATAACTTCATGAGCACCAGTTTTAGCTTTAAGCCAACCGGCTATAGATGCCCAAAAGGCTCCTCCAGCCATACCAGCAACAATGGTCAAAGGTATTGCAACAGCAGAGGGGACATTGCCTAAGTTCAGTCCTACCGCTACCGCCATTATCCCTCCCATGGCCATTTGACCTTCAGCACCTATATTGAAAACTCCAGCTCGAAATCCAAAGCCAACTGCTAAACCAGTAAGTAACAAACTAGTCATTTTTGTTATATTGTCAGCCCAGGAAAGCCTGCTGCCAACCGCTCCTTTAATCATGGCTCCATAGGCTTTTAAAGGATTTTGACCTATGGCTAATATTATAATTGCTGCAATTAAAAGTGAAACTACAACTGCTAAAAAAGGTACTAGAAAAGACATCCATCTTGATTTCATAAGTTTTGAGGAAGAAGTCACTTTATTAGCGCCTCCTATTTATAGACTTTTAATTTCTCCAGCCTCTTCCATTAATTTTACTTCATCCAAACTCTTTCCTGCCATCATTAAACCGATCTCTTCTATTGTTAATTGACCATTTTCAAATTCACCCATAGATTTTCCTTCATACATAACCATTATTCTATCAGATAAAGACAAGATTTCTTCGAGTTCCATGGATATCAGTAAAATAGCCACTCCTTCTTGTCTCAAATGTATCAATTCTTTGTGGACGTATTCTATTGCTCCTACGTCTAATCCTCGTGTAGGTTGGGAAACGACTATAAATTTAGGTGAAGTGCCAATTTCTCGCGCAATGATAACTTTTTGTTGGTTTCCACCAGATAAGTTTCCTGTATATATATCAATCTCAGGTGGTCTAACATCAAACTTCTCTATGAGGTCTTTCGAAAAATCTCTTATATCATCAAGTTTTAGGAATCCTCTTTCTGAAAATTGTGGTTTGTCATGAGAACCTAAAATTAGATTAAAATAATTTGGGAATTCATGAACCATTCCTCTTTTTTGTCTGTCTTCAGGTACATGAGCTATGCCTAGCTCCCTTAATTCTTTTACAGATAAATTTGTAACCTCTTTACCTTGGAAATAGAACTTACCACTTTCGATTTTTCTAAGGCCAGTTAAGGCCTCTGCAAGTTCAGACTGTCCATTTCCTGCAACTCCAGCTATTCCTAGAATCTGGTTTTTTCTAACTTCAAAGTTAAGGCCTCTTACAGCATCTAACTTTCTATTGTCTTTTATCCACAAGTTTTCAACTTTCACTAGTACTTCTCCAGGTTCTATTCTTGGTCGATCTATACTTAGAACAACTTCTCTTCCAACCATCATATTTGCCAATTCTGTTTCGTTTGTGTCCGAAGTCTTTACGTTACCAGTAACCTTTCCAAGTCTCATAACGGTGATATTGTCGCTTATCTCTAACACTTCTTTCAATTTGTGACTTATAAAAATAATCGTCTTACCATCTTTTCTTAAACTTCTTAGTATTTCAAATAGCTCTTGGGTTTCCTGAGGGGTCAAGACGGCAGTAGGTTCGTCGAGTATTAATATGTCTGCGCCTCTATAAAGCGTTTTAATTATCTCCACTCTCTGCTGCATGCCTACAGGAATATCTTCGATTTTTGCCTCTACATCAACCTTGAGTCCATACTTTTCAGACAGTTCCTTTACGTCTTTTTTTGCTTTTTTAAAATTAAAAGTAATGCCCCTTTTGGGTTCACTTCCTAAAACAACGTTTTCCGCAACTGATAAATTTTCAACGAGCATAAAATGTTGATGAACCATCCCTATACCATTATCTATAGCATCAGAAGGACCTTTGATATCAACTTTTTTTCCTTTTATATAAATCTCACCGCTAGTAGGTTGGTATAAACCATAAAGTTGATTCATCAAAGTAGTTTTTCCGGCACCATTTTCACCTATTAATGCATGTATTTCGCCTTTTTTTACTTTAAATGTGACTCTATCGTTTGCAACTACCCTTGGGAATACTTTAGTTATCTCTTTCATGTATACTGCATAATCATTTAACTCTTCTTGAATATTCTCAGTTTGAGGCATCTGTAACCTCCTTTCAACTTTAGAAATAAAGGTTTTAATAAACTTTAAAAAAATAGTCTACAAAATAGGCGGGATTTTATCCCGCCTCATATTGGAATAAATAAGATATCTTAATATTAGAATGGAAAAACTATATTACTTGCATTGAAAGAACCTAATTCAGCTTCGTTTTGAGGAATATTGATTTTTCCTTCCTTAGCCAGGGATTGTAAATATGCTAATTCTGCTATAACTTCGTTTGGTATAAGTCCCTTGGTGTATTTCATTGGAGAGATTCCAACACCGTCATCAACTATTCCTAAGTTGTTGTGTCCTGCTTGAAAATATCTAGCTGACAAAGCTGAGTTAATACCTTCAAAAGTAGCTACATCGATCTTTTTCGTAATACTGAGTAATACGTAACCTGGTGCCATATAATCTTGATCCACGTCCACTCCAATGGCAAAGTAACCTTCACCTTTTTCATAATATTTATCTATAACCTGTTGTAAAGGAGCATCCGCTGGTAAACCATAGAAAGACATTCCGGTTTCTTTTGCAGCATCGATGACGCCATTTCCTGTTGCACCAGCACATGCGAAGACTATATCTGCACCGTTGTCATACTGAGAAAGGGTTAACTGTTTCCCTTTTGCTGGATCTTCAAAACTGGCAGCGTAACCGATTAAAACTTGAACATTTGTACCATGAATTTGGTTGTAGGCTTCAACTCCTGCTCTGTAACCTATTTCGTATCTTTTGACTGGAGGAATTTCCAAACCACCAACAAAACCTATTTTTCCTGTTTTGGTCATGGCAGCAGCGACGTACCCGCCTAAGAATCCTGCTTCATGTTCTTTAAAGGTGTAAAGGGCTAAATTGTTTGGAATCGTTTGACCTGGAGATGGCTCTATATCTATTCCTATAAAAAATGTATCGGGATATTGAGCAGCGATATTAAATAAAGCATCTGCCATCATAAATCCAACCCCAATTACTACATCTCCTCTTTGAGCGGCGTTGGTTAAATTTGGAATGTAATCAGTTTGTTCCTTGGATATAATTATTTCTCCTTCAACATTAGGAAGTTGTTCCATAGCCATTTGTACTCCTGCCCAAGTGCCATCGTTGAATGACTTATCTCCTAAACCGCCAACATCAGTTACCATAACAACTTTGAGAGCAAAAGAACTTACAAACATTAAACTAATTAAACTAAAAACTAGCAACTTTTTCATGTTTTTCTACCTCCTTTAGGTAAATTTATTTGTTCCTTTGATAGTGTAAGTATCTCAAAAACAGAAGTGAAGTTAAAATTAACAAAATTATTCCGAAAATATAGTTGATAGTGTAATCAACAGTGTGGATAATAGGATATCCAGTTTGACTGAAAACTTCAAGCGGAGTTACTTTTATAAAACTAAGAATGCTTAGGAAATACATGGATATTAAAGAAATATATTTTACGAATTTCTCTTCAAAAATTACAAGAATCGTTAAACTTAAGAAAAACAAAAGAAAGATTTTCGTACCAAAAACAGTGTTATAGGCTTTTAAATTTATTTTGTCGACCTTTTCAACGTCAAAAAAAGAATATAAAGTTGGCAACAATGGATCAATGAGATCAGTAGATCGTAGGAGTTGGTTTGAAGTATCCATGAATTTCGATTCGAATTCGGCATCTGAAAATTTTAAAACATCATGAACTTGAACCTTTAACGTATCTACCTCATTATAAATATTCCTTTCGGTAATTTCTGATGAGTTCACAAAATCAGTAACCTCTTTTGAAAAGTCAAGCGGTATACCTCGATAATTTTCTACTTTGTCAATTTTCAAGCCGTCCCTATTCGTTTGAACGGATGAACCTTGTAGATTTGATAAAACTTGTGAATTCAAAAGATCATCCAAAAAGGATGCAAAAGTCGATCTATAAAAAGTATTAACCTTGGAATATTCACTTCCTAAGTGGGAGTTCAAACTGGATATAGTTTTATGTAAAGGAGCGTGTGGGTAAGCAACAACATCGTTCAATAGCTGGGTTTCGAAAGTAGAGTTATCAAACTGAGTATTTTTTTCCATCAAAAGATCATAAGAATAGTATGATGGGACGAACAGAGTAAGCAGCACTAAAAAAAAGATAGAAAAGTTTATAACTTTTTCTGTAAACTTAATCTTTTTTCCGATACTTTTGAAGAGCAAAACGGCTAAAAACAAAAACACAAAAGTTACTATATAACTTCCATAGATGAAAGAAGATACTGTATCTTTTATCGGATTGTAGAATGCTAAAAGGTATACAAATTCAACTCCAAATATGCTTAAGACTGTTACCCAAAGATATTTTCTTAAAAATAAGAATGTTACAAGAATCAAAGCGGCATAAATGATAATTCTTATAAAAGAAATATTAACCCCATGCCTTCCTTCCTCAATAAACATTTGGGTAACTTGTTGTATTTGTTCGTTGGTTTCATTTATTAGTGAATTGACATAATTGTAAGAGAGTTGATCTATGGCAATTTGGAGTGGTCTTCCCGTTGTGCCTGATTGAGCAAGTTGTTGAATACCATGTTCCAAACTCTCTTTATTTTCTAATATTATCTTATTGTATTCAGGGTTAGTTTCTCCTTCATATATGTAAAATCTTTTATCTAAGATTTCTGCGTCAGATTCAAACCTTTGAATATCTGTAAATGGAGCGGTATCAACAATTCCTAAAGAATATATAATAACATTGCCGAAGTAAGTTAAAGCATCATTCTCTAAAGATCTTGTATAATCTTGAACAGTAGCAAAATAGGCGGGCATCGATCTTATCATTTCTTGAGTAATTTGTTCACCCGAAAGATCTGATTGCACATACACTAAAAACCCGGCCAAAGCCAATTTTTCTTCGATTGTTGTAAATTGAGACTGAACATTGTCGTATATCTGAGATAGATAAGTTTGGACATTTGTAGGCCTATCAACGTATTCGGCGCTACCTATCATTTGAGTTCTATAAAATCTATATAAGCCTAGATTACTAAGTTCTTGAAAAAAAGAATCGAATTCTTCGTTTGAAACACTTCCCTCTTCATTGTAGGTCTGAATAAGAGTCGTAAAAAGATCTCCAACCGCTTCAACATCGATCGTAAAAGCTGTTAAAGAAAAAATGACTGTAATTAATAAAATGGCTAATTTCTTCATCTCTATCCTCCAAATCATTATAATGTATTGTAAAGCAATAAATATAGATTGATTTTATTATAACATTTTTTTTTTAATTGTTCAACAAGAGAATTTCTGAATTATACTTGGTTATTAGCCATTATTTCTATTTAAAAGCGATTACAGTAAGTTAAGAGCTTTTTCACTGAGAAATTAAAATAATTAAATGTTGATTGAAAAAATGTGATGTGGTAAAATAATTCTATAAATTGCTTATATGAGGAGAGATTCCTTTCCTAACTTATGTATTTTGTGTTCTCCTACCTGCTACCAGATATTCATTTGTTCATATTTAATTTATTCTACCCGTACTTTTTAGAAAAGAACCTTAAATTTTTTATCTCACATAGTAACTCATTCTTAAGGATGGCTTTCTACGAAACATTTAATCATATTTTTATTTCTATGTCAACATCAATTAGAGGTGTTTAGATCTAATTAGAGTTATTCTAAGTCATTTATTTTTGATTAAAATTAAAAAACTTAACTTTTCTTAATTTATATAAATAAAAAATTTAAAAAGGGTGTAGTTTTTCCTACACCCCTTTTGTATGTTCGCTTAATTACATTACTATTCTGAAACATTCGTTCCATTTATCTGGACGGCTCAAAAGAAAACAAAAATTATTTCATGAGCTTCTTTTGTAATTATATTATGAAGTTAGGAGTTATAAAAATACTTCAATATCCTCTACCCTAACAGCTTTGTATGGGCTTACTTCCAGGGTTCCTTCATGGGATAATTCCTTAAGCTTATCGTGCAATTCTCTATCCCAATCGGTACCCACTACTTTCCAATTTTCTTCATATTCTGGGGTAAGCACACCATTTTTTACTTCTATTATATACTTTTCTATGAGTTTTCTAAGATCTCCTCCGCTTATAGCCGAAAAGTCAGGATGATCTTCGGTTCTGCCAAGAAGCTTTGGCAGTTGTTCTCCTTTTTCAAATATTGGACCATAGGTCAAAAGTTGGGTATTTGCTCTATAATTGTTGACTGCCAATGTTAATACATCGTTACCTTGTATAGGTGTACCATCGATTTTTCTTAAATTTACTATCCTCTGACCCACTGGTTTTGAAACATCGATCTCGTAATAAACCCCTTTAAACATATCATAATTATAACCCGGAATTTTTTGGTTGAAAGAAATAGTTAAATCTCCAGGTTGGTATTGATTGTAATAAGAAGCCGACCATTCCATATATTTCTTCAACTGCTTTCCTGTTATTTCTAGTACATACAAAGTATTGTCGTATCTATAAATTAAAGAAATGTCTGATCTTTTTATAGGACCTTCTTTTATATTTGCATCCGATCTAAAAGCTGCAGAAGCTGATAGATCTATTTTTTCACCTATCACTTGTTCCCCATAATACATTTGAACGGAATTTATCAAATCTATCATAGCGGTGGGTTGTATGTATACTTGTGGGATACCTTTTATTTCATCTGGAGGAACTAAAGGTCCGCCTTTTAATTCTCCTATTATCTCGTTAGCATAGTCTAAAGCCTTATAATGAAAAGGTTGAAGCTTTTTCTCCAATTCACTGTCTGGTGGTACTGTTCCAGTAGCAGCTTTTACATCGTAATTAGCGGAACTTTTATCAACTATTACGTACTTATCTCCTTCCTTCTGGAGTTCCAATACCACTTGTGATAACGTCTGCCCCCATTTTCCGGGTTCCACAATTAAAGTTCCGTTGAGCTTCACTTCTTGCGTAATGTCATTTTTTTGTTCATCAATAATCTTACCATTAAATACTTTATACAACTTTCCATTATAATAGTAAGTTTCAGCTATTTTTTCATGGAAATGACCCGCAATAACAACATCTAAATCAGGTGTCGCCTCTAGAATATCTATAACCCCAGAACCATAGGTCCCATATTCTTCTTCGATTCCCATATGAAAAGCTCCCACAATCACGTCAACTTGTCCTTTTAATTGTGCAACTGCTACTCTCACCTCATCCACAGGATCAACCACAATGTAATCCTGCAAATTTGCAGCGTCCCATTTTACTATGTTAGGAGTAACCATACCTATTATTCCAACTTTTATTCCATTCCCTGTGGTAACTATTTTATAAGGGGCAGCTAACCTTGTTCCATCGGGATTATAAACATTGCCACACAAAACACTATTAGGATTATCATCCACTGGCATGAATTGTCTCATAATCTTTTTAAGTGTTGGGACCCCATAGTTAAACTCATGATTACCTAAAACCCATGCATCATAACCTATTTCATTCATAGCAAAAATCATGGGATGTATGGCATCTTCTAAAAAAATGTTTGAAAGGTTTTCTTGGATTGTATCTCCATTGTCAATCAATATAGTTCCTTCAGGATTTTCACTTCTCGACTCATTTATGATCGAATAGACTTGTGCAATACTTCCACTATAATTAGGTTGGTTTAAGGCATAATCATAAGGTAAAAAGCGTCCATGCAAATCTGAAGTTGCTAAGATTTGTACTTCTATCGTCTCAGCAAAAAACAACGAGAATACACTCAAAAGCAACACCAACGCTAAAATAGCTCTTTTTAACATAAAATCACCCCTTTGCATTAAGTTTTTCACTAAAAAAGAAGTTAAAAAAAACGAAATACCAAACAAGAGTTAAAAGTGCTACTTAAAATGAATCTAAAAGGGGTGTAGTTTTTTCTTACACCCCTTTTTGTTTGTTTACTTAACTTGATCTAATTCTATCAATCTCTCTTGGGAAGTATAATCTTCTATAGTTCCCAAGTGAGCAATGTATTCACGTAAAGCATCCGCATCTCTAAAGTATGTATCATAACCAGGTTTACCTGCAAGCATTGTGTAACCGTCTCCACCCGAAGCCATATAGTTGTTGGTAACAACCTTATAAGTTCTGTTCAAATCTATAGGCTCACCGTTTATTTTTACGTTTGTAGCTTTTCCACCTTTTATTTCTGCCGTTAGACCTGCAACATGTAACTTAGCACCCTGGCCATCAGGAATTTTAGCAGCATAATTTAAAACATCCATTATGTCTTTCCCAGTCAACTCTAAAACGTACAATGTGTTTCCAAAAGGTAAAACAGTCAATATGTCTCTGTAGGTTATATCTCCTGCTTCAATAGAAGCTCTTATCCCGCCACCGTTCATTAAAGCAACATCCGCACCTGTTTTCCAAATCATACTATCCGTTATAAGGTTGCTTAGATTCGTTTCATCACTTCTAGCATGTTCCCCATCGAGATATACTTTTGTTTCTTCAACAACCTCATTCAAAGCCTCTGATCCAAGTTGATAAAAAGCATCTGTAAACATTTTTATGAAAGGATCTTCGGGGATATCAGATGTTAGTGGAATTACTTCTCCTCTCCAATCTACTATCCTACCATCATCGATCCATAAATCTATTCTCCCAATGTTCTCTGCGTTATCACCAGCTTGTGCTACTATAACATTATTAATTACTACAGGTGTTTCTAACAAGGTGTGAGTATGCCCGTCTATTATAATATCTACTCCAGATATATTTTCAGCTAACTCATCTGAGGTAGTGAACTCAACAGGCAAGTAGGGTCTTCTTCCATCTGCATAATAACCTAAGTGTCCAAGGACTATAACTACATTAGCTTTTTCTTGGACTATTGGAAGATATTTCTTTAAAGTCTCTTCTGCATCCACAATTGTATTCTCGCCTAAATAAATTGGTTCTAAAACTTTCGTTTGTTCAGTAACAAGACCTATAATTCCAACTGAGAAATCACCATAGTCTTTTATGATGTACGGTTCAAAAATTGGTCCTCCATGTTTTTCATCGACAAAATTTGCTCCTAAGAATGGAAATTGTGCTACTTCATATTGTTTCTCAAGCACTTCAAAAGGTTTATCGAATTCGTGATTACCCAAAACCATAGCATCCAAACCCATATAATGTAAAGCCAAAAAGTCAGGAACTGCATCCAACTGATCAGATTCTGGAATCCCTGTATTTACATCACCAGCATGTAGAAAAAGTACTGCTCCACCTTCCTTAGCCACTTCTTCTCTTGCTTGATTTATCAGGGTAGCTGCCCTGGCAAATCCTCCACCATCTTCCGTTCCCCACACATGTGCGTGAGTATCGTTCATGTGGAAAATTACTAAGTGATTAGGCCCTGCAAATACAGATAAAACTAAAACCATAACAACTAAAATGCCTAAGACTCTTTTCATTTTGTTCCCCTCCTTTTTTACCTTTATTAGACACTTTAGAAATTCTAAAACATGCATTGTAACCAACTCTTAATACCTTTAATATTATACTTTTGCCTCCTCACTGTATAATTTATTCGATACCACATTTTTATTATCTCGTAAGCAGGTCATTCAATTGTCATTATACGGTAACTCTTCTCAACTGTACTTCGATTTCGTCTACTCTGATTATATGAAAGAACATTCCGAATTTAAGTATCTCCTCGATTTAATCGATATGATCGATTGGACCGTTGTCCCGGATTTCAATAATAAGATGGGCAGAACAGGGTACTCCCGTCGGGCTTTACTTAAAGCTATCTTCGTTCAGAAAGTTAAGGGGTTTACAGTAAGGGAGTTGATTCACTTCCTTAAGAGTAACCCTTCCTTCGCTAAATGCATCGGTTTCGA
>NZ_JBSVZD010000028.1:0-25374 GCF_054051725.1 Petrotoga sp. DB-2
GTATGGGCATTGTCAGTTACGCTAATTTTTAACAATTTTTTTGATTTTTACCTCTTGACATATCACCGATTAGCTTACGACGAATATATTTTCTATCCTGAGATAATTTAGGTCTATTAGTATGTCTTCTAGTTGATATCTGTTAAAGCCTGTACATATTAAGTGAGGAACTACTTCTATATTATACCTATGCTTTATTGAAGCACTTACCCCAACGGTCCCAGGCCTCTTCTTTTTGATGATTTTTATGATTTCTCCTTTTTCTTCAATATATTCTATTTCGTTGGCATGCTTAGTGACATTGATGAATTTAGGAGAAAATTCGATTAAATTATCCACAACATTAAATATTGAATCAATACTTTCTCCAACATTAGGAGGGATAATTTCGAAGGAAAGAATAGGTTTGTTTGATTGTTCAATCAAATCTACAATTTTCATTATGGATCACCCCGGAAAAGATATAATAAAACATTTGTTCAATTTTAACATATCAGCAAGGAAGTGTCAACAGTTAATGGGCTGTATAACAAAAAGGGTGGAGAGATCTCCACCCTGTAACTATTATAAAATTCACATCTTGATTTTAGAACTCTGATTATTTCTGAATTTTTTACCTATTGATTAATAATTAACCGTTTTACCTCTCTTATAATTTACCGCTGCTTGTGCAGCTGCTAATCTAGCGACTGGTACTCTGTATGGAGAACAGCTGACATAATCCAATCCCACTAAATGTGCAAACTCAATAGAATCTGGATCTCCACCGTGCTCTCCACATATTCCTACCTTCAATTTTGGGTTAGTGGATCTTCCACCATCCAAAGCAAGTTTTATTAATCTTCCAACGCCTTCTCTATCGATTTGTTGGAAGGGGTCTTTTTCGTAGATACCTTTTTCAATATAATCTCCAATGAATTTTCCATAATCATCTCTTGAAAAACCTAAACCAAGTTGTGTAAGATCATTAGTACCAAAGCTGAAGAAATCAGCCTCTGCACCGATTTGATCTGCAACGACACAGGCCCTGGGGACTTCGATCATTGTTCCAATTTTGTATTCTAAATCTACGTTGTTTTCTTTTATTAA
This sequence comes from Petrotoga sp. DB-2, assembly GCF_054051725.1. NCBI lineage: Bacteria > Thermotogati > Thermotogota > Thermotogae > Petrotogales > Petrotogaceae > Petrotoga > Petrotoga sp. DB-2. Next base: position 1,090 of record NZ_JBSVZD010000028.1, read on the forward strand.
TTCGTCAGCGATCTTTTTGATAGATTCTTTAAGGATGGTAAGCTCTTTAACATTTCCAACTAATGGGATCATTATTTCTGGTTGTACCTTTTTGCCTTCTTTTATCATGTCTATAGCGGCTAAAATTATTGCTTTTGTTTGCATCTCTGCTATTTCTGGGTAAGTAATGGCTAATCTTACACCTCTGTGACCCATCATGGGGTTGAATTCTTCTAAATCTTTAACTATGCTCCTTAATTCGTCTTCACTGATTCCAATCATTTTTGCAACTTCTTTTATTTGTTCATCGCTTTCTGGAACAAATTCATGAAGAGGTGGATCCAAAAGCCTTATTGTAACAGAAAATCCTTCCATTTCTTCAAACAATCCTTTGAAGTCGGATCTTTGAAATGGTAAAAGTTGCTCTAACGCTGCTCTTCTTTGTTCTTCTGTTTTTGAAACGATCATAGTTCTCATCTTGTTTATTCTTTCTGGCCCAAAGAACATGTGTTCTGTTCTACAAAGTCCAATTCCTTGAGCACCGAATTCCCTTGCAACTTTCGCATCTCTTGGAATATCTGCGTTTGCTCTGACCCCTAAAACTGAAACTTCATCTGCGTACTCAAGCAATACAGAAATATCACCTGCTAACCCTTCTGGTCTAACTGTTTTGATCTTTCCAGCGTAAACTTTTCCTTCATTTCCATCGATGGAAATCCAATCGCCTTCCTTTAATTCTACTCCATTAGATTTTATAACTTTATTTTTTAAATCGATGACTATATCTTCTGCTCCAACAACAGCTGTTTTACCCATTCCTCTAGCAACGACGGCAGCATGAGAAGTCATTCCTCCACGTGAAGTTAGTATTCCTTCTGCAACGTTCATACCGCCAACATCTTCAGGGGATGTTTCGGGTCTAGCAAGAATTACTTTTTCACCATCTTTTGCCAGCTTTTCGGCATCGTCTGCGCTAAAAACAATCTTTCCTGTAGCAGCACCAGGAGATGCGGGTAATCCTTTTCCAATGTACTGGGCATTTTTTAATTCTTCGGGATCGAAAATAGGATGTAATAATTTTTCTATATCTGCCGGTTTAACTCTCATCACTGCTTCTTGTTTGTTTATGAGACCTTCTTTAACCATATCTACCGCAATTTTAACAGCCGCAGCAGCAGTTCTCTTTCCATTTCTTGTTTGAAGCAAATATAATTGACCTCTTTCAACTGTAAATTCTATATCTTGCATGTCCCTAAAATGTGTCTCCAATTTATCCATAACCTCAAGTAATTGGTTATATACTTTAGGATTGATATTTTTCAACTCATCCAAACTTTTTGGAGTTCTTATACCGGCAACGACATCTTCTCCTTGTGCGTTGGTGAGAAATTCACCGTAATATTTCTTTTCACCAGTGTTTGGATCTCTTGTGAAAGCCACACCTGTACCGCTGTCTTCTCCCATGTTGCCAAAAACCATAGCTACTACATTAACAGCTGTTCCTAAAAGACCTTGTTTATCCATTTCATTAATTTGTCTATACTTTATAGCCCTTGGATTGTTCCAACTTCCAAAAACTGCTTCAATAGCAATCCAAAGCTGTTTCATAGGATCTTGTGGGAACTCTTTTCCTTCTTCTTTGTACAGTTTTTTGTATAATTCAACAACTTTTTTAAGATCATTCGCGTCTAATTCTAAATCTTGTTTTACGCCCTTTTTGTTTTTTACTTCATTAAGGGCGTCTTCAAATTTTTCATGGGGAATACCAAGTGCAACATCACCAAACATTTGTATAAATCTTCTGTAAGAATCCCAAGCGAACCTTTCATTGTTAGTTAGTTTGGCCAATCCCTCGACTGATTCATCGTTAAGACCTAAATTCAATATAGTATCCATCATTCCAGGCATAGAAATGGCGGCACCAGACCTTACTGAGACCAAAAGAGGATTTTCGTTGTCACCGAATTTTTTACCTGTAACATTTTCAAGTTCCCTCATGGCTTCTTCAACAGTTGATTTAAGATCTTCTGGGAATTTTTTGTTGTTATCCCAATAATATTTACATACTTCTGCTGAAATAGTGAAACCTGGGGGTACTGGCAAGCCTAAAGATGCCATCTCTGCTAAGTTAGCACCTTTCCCTCCAAGAATGTCTTTCATTTTTGAGTTACCTTCTACTCGGTTTTTATTCCACACGTATACATACTTTTTCCCCATCTTTTTACCTCCTATCAGATTTTATGAAAAAAATTATAATTACAAAAAATCTATGATGATTAAATCATCACACTTTGTTCAATTATATTCTAATTACTTTTTTTCTATTTCTCATTTGGGTAAAATTTAACATACAATTTTAATAATTTAAAAAGCCTCTTCTCTTACTAATTTAAAATTCATAGGTTTATTTGAATCGTCTATCAATAAATAGGAAATCAACTTTTTTTTGATGAACTCATTTCTATTTATTCCAAAATTTCTATTTACCATGAATTTCCATGTTCCAGTATTAATATAAACTTCTTTTGGTCCTCCGTTTTTTATAATATTAAACGATGCTCTATGGTTATGACCCATAACTATTCCCTTTACTTCCCCTTTAACAAAAGAAATATCTTGATCATAAAACCCAATAAGATATTCTTTTGGTATATAGAATTTATCGTTCAAAAGCTCTTCTGCCTTCATTAAAAGAGAATTTGAATTTCTCATACTTCTGAAGAACATTCCTACCCTAACTATAGCTTCGCCTAATTTCATCCCCCCTAAGTTATTTATAAATATGTTAGATAGAATATTTACGCCTGGAAAATTTATTTTCATCCACTTTTTTACCTGAGGGGTTTTAATTAGTTGTGTAAAAGTTTCGATCCATTTGGTTTTTAAATTATATTTTAAATCATATTTTTCTTTTATAACATCCAACCACTTGAAGACATCTAACTGAGGATAAATATTTTGATAATCAGAAAAAAGCTCAGCAGGTAGAATTTTCCCAGCAACTTTCCCAAAATTATAGTTCATGTATTTGTTCATGTACTCTGCAAATGGGGGAATAAGGTTTCCATCTTTATCTTTGCTCAATCTGTTGACTATATCGAACTGATTACCATGTATAACAAATAATCTAATATTTGGATCATAATAATAGGGTAAAATTTCACAATTCTCAAATACTTCTTTGATCCTTTCATTTATTTTTTGATTCAAAAGAATGTAATAATCGTGGTTACCTGCGATATAATAAATTTTATGTTTTTTTGAAAATTTTTGAAACTCTTCGATCAGCTTTTCATGGCTGGCAAATATTGCATCTATTAAAGACGGATCAAATTTTTCAGCATATTCAAAAGCTGTATCCATTATGAGACCATCATTGATTAAGTTGGATAACTCGAAAAAATCTCCGACGACAAATAACTCATTGTTTTCTCCATCAAGATCACGTAGTAACTTGATTAGTCTGTTATCGTATATAAAGTCATCAGATTCGTTACCTAATCCGATGTGTAAATCACTTAGAAAAACCTTCATTTGGTTTCCTCCAGCAGATTTTTTCCAAATCCCGAAGGTAATTATAACACATACATTTTCCCCTTTTTATAAGATTTATTAAGAATATATGAATATCAAATTCGACTTGCATAATGATAAAATGTGTGGTATAATTTAAATACGACAAAAATTATCGGAAATTAAATCAAATTATGGAGGTGTAATTATGGCTTTTGAATTACCAGAATTGAGATATTCCTACGATGATCTAGAACCTTACATAGATGCAACAACAATGGAGATTCACCATACTAAGCATCATGGAGGTTACGTTAAAAATTTAAATGCGGCTTTAGAAAAATATCCTGAATGGGCAAGTAAAAGTATAGAAGACATTCTCAAGGATTTAGACAATATACCAGCCGATATTAGAACAACAGTAAGGAACAACGGAGGTGGACATTACAATCATTCTTTATTTTGGACAATAATGGGACCCAACGGTGGTGGTAAGCCTTCTGGAAAGTTAGCTGAAAGTATTGATAAGACCTTTGGAAGCTTTGACAAATTTAAAGAGGAATTTTCAAATGCAGCAGCAACAAGATTTGGAAGCGGATGGGCTTGGATGGTTTTAGATAACTACGGGCATCTTTCAATTCTATCCACCCCAAATCAAGATAACCCGATAATGTACAGTTTGAAACCTGTGTTGGGCTTGGATGTTTGGGAACACGCTTATTATTTGAAATATCAAAACAGGAGACCTGAATACATACAAGCCTGGTGGAACATAGTTAATTGGGAAGAAGTTGGTAAAAGATATGAAATGTTACTAAAATAAAGGATAGTAGAAGAAAAAGGTCTCGGTTGCACAGGCAACCGAGATTGCTTTTTTACTTTTGGGAATTTTCAAAAAGTTTTGTCTTTTGTAGACCGAATAACACTATATATGCAACGAGAATTCCTACGGTGAATTGTAAAACATTCCAAGGTACCTCAAAAATAGGCATCACCCAATTACCAACTATAATTCTACCTGCAAAAAAGTATCCTATAACCATCCATAAACCAGCTATCATACTTCCCATCAAATTACCTAGTCTGAAAAGCGTTGAACCCTTTCCTCTAAGGAACAACGAAATTAGTATTATGGCTATTGGTATTGCTAAAAGAATAATGTTGATTGTACTCCTAGCGTTTAATAAAAAATTTTCTAACTCTTCTATACTTTCGTAGCCCAACTCATTCATGAGGTTGTTAGTCAAAGGAGATGTCGTTAAATTTGATATCAAGTTTTTTAAAAATAAGGAGAGAGTTAAGGAAAAAGCTAACCATATACCTATACTTGAGAGAAAGATCGTAAGTTCTTTTTTGCCCGAATATTTGTTTCTATAACTATCAGAAACCCAACCGACTAAAGCCCCCATAACGGATTTTATAATCAAAGTGGGTATAGCCCAATAAGCATAACCTCCAACCAAATCTGCCAAAGCAGAACCCAATCCTCCTGCTAAAGCTCCAACCCTCCTACCGAACAAAATCGCTGAAATGAATATCATGCTGTCTCCCAAATGTACGTAACCCCTTGTGAATGGCACAGGAAGTTTTATCGCAAAGGTTAAAACAAAAACTAAGGCAATCATTATACCAGAAATTGCAACATCTTTCGTCTTCAATATAAATCCCTCCTCTAAGTAGAGATCCAATAATAAACTAAAGGCTGTGTTTTTCAATTAATTATACAACATCCACTCTTTGAATACAACAGTTCAAATATTTTTTTCATTAATTAGAAAATAGTTTCTATGAAATTTTTTTCATTCTTTGAATAATTGCCTGTAAAAAGCTATAATCACTTATAATCGTCTCTACTGTCCTTTGACTTTTTAGTTCAATTAAATTATAATAAGTACTATCAGAAAATAAATTGATACTTTATCCTTAAGGAATGGAGAACGAAGCGAATGGGCAAAGACTCCTTATCCTTGTGGGTGGGCTGCGGGGCGAAGGGGCGCAAATAATGACTAAGCGCAGCTTACGCAAAAAATCATTTCCAAAAAATAAGAATTTGATTCTAAAAGGGTTACAGGGCAAAGCCCTCCCCCACCCCTGCTGGGCTAGGGGCCGCAGGAACCTTCCTAAAAGGGTGGGCTGCAGGGCGAAGGGGAGCAAATCTCAAAAAATAGTAAAAATGAGAATGAGGAGGGTAACATATGAAAATATCTCAAAGAGTTTTAAATACACAATTTTCTCCTATTAGAAAGTTAGTCCCGTACGCAGAAAGGGCAAAGGAAGAAGGTAAAAAAGTTTACCTTTTAAACATAGGTCAACCTGATATCGAAACACCTAAAGCGTTCTTCGAAGGGATAAAAAAGTACTCATCCAAAGTAGTTTATTACAGCCATTCTGCAGGTCTATTAGAGTTACGTGAGGCTTTTTCCGATTATTATAAGTTATGGGATATTGACTTTGATCCCCACGAGTTGCTCGTCACTACAGGGGGAAGCGAGGCAGCAATTTTCGCCTTGGCATCTGTTGCAGATCCAGGAGATGAAGTAATGGTTATAGAACCTTTTTATGCTAATTATAAGGGTTTTGCAGAGATGCTAAATGTAAAACTTTGCCCAGTAAAATCGGATCCGGAAACCGGATACGCTGCCCCAAGTATTGAAGAATTCGAAAAGGCTTACAACGAAAACGTTAAGGCAATAATCTTTTCAAATCCTTCAAATCCCACAGGGGCTGTGTACAGTCATGATGAAGTAAAAAGAATCGTTGACTTCGCAAAAGAAAAAGACATATTTGTAATATCAGATGAGGTATATAAAGAATTCACTTTTGATGGAACTAAGCATGTATCAGTCATGGATTTTGAAGACAAAGATAGATTCATTTTAATCGACAGCGTATCTAAAAGGTACAGCGCTTGTGGAGCAAGAATTGGAATTTTTGCCACTAAAAACAAGAAACTTTTAGAACAAGTTATGAAATTTGCTCAATCCAGATTATCTCCACCTTTGTTGGCTCAATTTGGTGTTTTAGGGCTACTCAAGGATTTGGGGAAAGATTATTATCAAGGTGTTGCTTTAGAGTATCAAAAAAGAAGGGACGCTGCATACGAAGAGATAAAAAAGATCGAAGGAGCCGTTTGTAAGAAACCCCATGGTTCATTTTATCTCTCCGTTAAACTACCAATCGATGATTCTGAGGAGTTTATCAAGTGGATGCTTACCGACTTCGATCTCAATGGAGAAACTGTAATGGTTTCACCATTGTCAGGTTTTTATGCTACACCAGGTTCTGGCAAGCAAGAAATAAGAATCGCCTATGTATTAAACAGCGAAGAGTTGAGAAAGGCTTGTAATATCCTAAAAGAAGCTGTGACCGTTTACAATGAGAGAAAAATAAAAGTTAAATGATATCAATAGGCGCCGTGTCAATTTACGGCGCCTTTGAATTAATTTTCTGGATTTTTGTCAGTTTGTTCTTTGTCAGCTTTGGGTGATGAAGGTTTGACGTACTTTTTGTTTTCTGGCTTTTGTCTTGTGAAATATATTGCCAAAGATAATCCAATAAGGTTGGCAATAAAAATAACACTTAAAATCATAGAAGAGTATATGACGATAGACAAAGCAGAAAGCACACTAAGTAATATGATCGAAAATGTCATACCGTACTTTTTGTTAAATAAAAACAGAAAATAAAAAAATATTAAGCCTCCTATCAGTCCAATAAATAGACCTATAAAGAGAAAGTTTAAAAAATCCGAAAAATTAAAATACTCGAAAAGTCTTTGATTGACACTTTCAAGGTAAAACAAATAGACAGAAAGTCCTGCTACCACGATACTTCCAATAATTGCTATGCTTCTTAAAAAAACTTTCAAGTTATTCATTCTATCCCCTCCTCGGCGGTTGAATTTTCTTCTCTAATATTTTCTTCTTGTTTATATGGTTCTTGGGCTGAATGTATAAACTTTCTATACAGATTTTCTATCAATATTATAACTAACAAAAGCAAAAGAGAAACTAAAAAACCGTTGATCGTTCGTAAGACACTTAAGTTCAAAGGTGTGTGTATATGTAAAAAAGTGTCAAGTATCGATACCGGTAGTAAAGCCTTAAAAAAGTCCCATATAAAACTTCTCCCTGAAAGAGGAGTTGTATAATAAAACAAATATGAAATAAGTTCTTTTGTTCGTGGTCTTGCTATAAGCGCCCTCTCTAACGCATCCCTAGCTCTTCTTTCAAAATTTGTAACGAAAGCCCAGTTTGAGCTTCTTACTACGTATATAATTCCAGCAAATGCAACAAAAATTAGTAATAAAACATCTGACTTGTTAAATTTAACCTCTTTAACCTTCTTAAAAGATTCTGCGATATTAAATTTGCTAAATCTAAAACCGGTAAACTCCATAAACGCTTTTAACAGTACTAACAACGGCAAAACTAAAAGTAGGATTTTGACCCCTCTAACGTTATTAAGCTTGAAGATAAATAAAGAGTTATAAGCGCTCATATACACTAATACTCCAAACAATAAAGCGTATCCAATTATTTTTAGGAGGTTATTTTTAGAAATTCTAAAAAAGATGATGATTGAAAACAAAGTTGCCGCCAAAGTGAAAGACCAATTGTATAAAAAGAAAAAAGCTAAAATATATAAGATAGCAAAAAGCGGTATATATACAAACAAATTCATTGTGATGAGCCCAAAACCTACCCATGGAAAGATAACTGTAGGAGAATAGTACTTAATTGAATCAATTGTAACGGGGGTTCCTAAATCTTTTTGAACTAATCTCATTAGCTCTGGGGTCCTTGGATGATCAGGAAACAAAAAGTATCTTATCTTTCTTTCTTTCAATGCCCTATGGAATCTTTGAACTATCATTTGATCGTCAAATTTATCTATCTCTCCAGGTTTGATGTAATGTACATATCTCATATTATTTAGAATATCTTTATCTAACTTATCTTTTATTTCCGTAAAATACTTATCAAAATCAGAAAATTCGACAACTAGCACGTAATCGTATTGGTTTGATAATTCTCTTAAAAAAGATTGATCTTCTTCGAAGCCCTGAGATTCAAGATCTTTTAATATGGCATATTGGTTATAAACCATGAAATTATAGCCGCTTTTTTGTACAGAATTCAGTTGATCTTCTGTAGGCAATATAGAATAGTTTTTAGAATTTTGATAATCAATATAAAAGGCGTAAAAGAAGAAAATCAAAGAGCTGAATAATGTAATAAAAATTATCGGCTTTCTTATTTTGTTCATTTTCGATCCCCTCAATTCCTCTTTGTACTCTTCTCCAATTTTTCCAACACAGTTTGAAGATCTTCGCTCAGAGGTGCAGAAAAATCGTAATGTCGATTATTATAATCAAAAGAAATCTTACTAGCATGAAGAAAAATTCTTTTTAAACCATAATTCTTTCTTAAGATTGTGTTTTTCTTTTTATCTCCGTGATTATCATCCCCCGCGATGGGAAAGCCTAAATCAGCGAATTGAACTCTTATTTGATGTTTTCTTCCTGTGTATAATTCAATCTCTACCAAAGAATACATCTCACCAAATAAATCGAATTTTTTCTTAAGGTTATATTTTAATTGTGCAGTTTTACCATAAACTGTAGAAACTAATTCACCGTTTTTTTTATTTAAATTCCCTACTAATAAGGTTAAGTAATATTTTCTTGTTTCCCTACTTTTGATTAACTGTGTCAACTCACGAGCTGTTTGCTTGTTTTTTGCCACAACCATTACCCCGGACGTTAATTTATCTAAACGATGTACCAAGTGAGGCTCAAATTCACCTCGTGAGTAGTGCAACACTCCTTCAATTATCGTTGCCATTTCTTCTTTAGATCCCGGATGTACAGATACTTTGGCAGGTTTGTTTATTACTAGAAGGTCTTTATCTTCATAGATAATATCAAAAGAGACTGGCCTTGCCTTTAAAGAAGGTTGCGCAGGTCTGGATATTTCTTCTAATTTATTTTCATCCAGAATAATTTTAACGTTGTCTCCTATTTCTAAACTATAATTGTTCTTTTTGACCCTCTTTTCATTGACTTTAACAAAACCTTTTCTTATTAAACTGTAAATAGCCCCCAATTTTATTTCGGGATAATTTTTTCTTATAAACGTGTCTAACCTAGAATAATAATTTTTTTCGTTGACTGTTGTTTCTTTTTCCAACCTTAAATAAGCCTCCCTTAAATTAACCACCTATCTGAGAAAAAAGAAAAACTTCTTTGATGCAACATTCATTTGCTTACTTATTATATCATCTTTTTGTTTTTTCTTGTGAAAAAACGTTGGAATATTTTATATCCCTAGAAAGGTATAAGATGTTCTTTTTGGTTTTGGGATTTTTTTGAAAAATTTAATCTTTTTTCTTATCTTTTTGTATTACTTGAAAAATTTTAATATAACTTGACTTTGTTGAATTGACTCGGCATAATAAAAAAGGTGTCACAATGAATCAACTTCTAAAAGCTGGTGAAATATTCATTGAAGCATGATATGCATCCTATATTAAAATCTTATCTGCCACTAGTTAAAGGAGCTGTTGAACTTTTAGCTAAAAAACTAAATTGTTCCAGATATTCGATTTACAATTATCTTAATGAAATTGGTGCTGAAGCTTCGAAGACATAACGCTTTTAGAGAAATTAGAAATTATTGAACATAAGATAAATAAAGTTTACCAAAACTTCTGGCTGAATATAGCCTTAATTGTAATTCGACAGAAATACCTCAAAAATAGAAAAACTTGAAAGCGGGAGGTGGTTTTTATAAGGGACGTAGAATACAATAAAATTGCTCGTTTTTCAGAAAATTAATAAAGAAAACTTCAAATACTGAATAGGAGGAGAAAAATGGAAATAAAAGCAAACCCAGAACCTTTTAAAATCAAGATGGTGGAACCAATCAAAAAAATTTCAAGAAAAGAAAGAGAAGAAGCCTTAAAAAGGGGTGGTTATAATTTATTTGCATTGAAATCAGAAGAAGTCTACATTGATTTGTTGACTGACAGTGGTACGGGAGCGATGAGCGATAATCAATGGTCGGGATTGATGTTGGGAGATGAATCTTACGCAGGAAGTAAGAGTTTCTACCATTTATGGGAAACAAGTAAAGAAATCTTTGATTACAACTATTTTGTACCTACTCATCAAGGTAGAGGAGCAGAACAGGTTTTATTCCCTCTTTTAATTAAAAGACCTGGTCAATACGTGTTGAGTAACATGCATTTTGATACAACTAAGGCACACGTCGAATTAGCTAAAGGTAGACCTGTCGATCTAGTTATAGAAGATGCTCTTGATACAAATACCTATCATCCCTTTAAAGGAAATTTTGGCTTGGAAAAATTGGAATCATTTATATTAGATAAAGGAAGCAATAATATTGCTTTTATCATAATAACTATAACCTGTAACAGCTCAGGTGGACAACCTGTTTCTATGCAAAACATAAGGCAAGTCCGTGAAATAGCCAATAAATATGGGATTCGTGTATTTCTAGATGCAGCTCGTTACGCTGAAAATGCTTATTTTATAAAGCAAAGAGAAAAAGAATATTTTGAAAAATCCATAGAAGAAATAGTGAAAGAGATGTTTAGTTATGCGGATGGATTCACCATGAGTGCAAAAAAAGACGCCATAGTAAATATAGGTGGATTAATTGGGATTAAAGAAGACGAAGCTCTGTATAATCAAGTAAAAGCAGCTCTTGTTCCTTTAGAAGGATTCCCTACATATGGTGGTTTAGCTGGGCGAGATATGGAAGTCATGGCAAGAGGTTTAAAAGAAGGAATTCAGTTTGATTATTTGGAATATAGAATAAAACAAGTAAAATACTTGGGAGATAGGTTAAGAGAGGGTGGAGTACCAATTCAATATCCAACTGGAGGACATGCTGTTTTTGTGGATGCTAAAAAGATGCTTCCTCATATACCTTATTACCAATTTCCAGCTCAAGCGTTGGCAAACGCACTTTATTTAGAGTCTGGAGTTCGTGGCGTAGAAGTTGGATCATTAATGATGGGGCGTGATCCTCAGACTGGTGAACAACTTGAATCTCCTTTTGAATTTTTAAGATTGGCTATCCCAAGAAGAGTCTACACTTACACTCACCTTGATTACGTTGCTGAAGGATTATTAGCTGTAAAAGATATATCTAACTCACTCAAAGGATTAGAATTCACATATGAACCAGAAATCCTTAGACATTTCACTGGCAGGTTAAAACCAATAGAATAGAGCGGCATACGTAACTTTTCAGGTGTCACATCGTAGTACAGGAAGGTTTTCTACAACGTGCTGAAAGTATATTGCTTATACATAAATCCTCATTGAAGGGTCGCCTGACATTGTAGATATTAAAAGTTAGTTACAATGAATGTTTTAGATTTTCTAAAAGGCACTAAAATTTTATAAAATCAGGAGGTTGGTAGAAAAATGAGTAAAAAAATAGAGATCAAGACAAAAAATGCTCCTTCAGCAATTGGCCCTTATTCTCAAGCTATTAAAGTTGGAAATCTGATTATAACAAGTGGTCAAATTCCTTTTACAGCTGAAGGAGAACTAGTAAGTGATGATATTAAGGATCAAACCAGGCAGTCTCTAACAAACATTAAAAAAGTCCTGGAAGAAGCGGGTTTAAGTATGGATAACATAGTTAAATGCACCCTCTTTATACAGGACATGAATGAAATGGCAGCAATAAACGAAGTCTATCATGAATTCTTTACTGAACCCTATCCCTCCCGTAGTGCTGTGGAAGTAGCTCGACTGCCCAAAGATGTCAAAATTGAGATTGAGGCAATTGCCTCCGCTGAATAGCAAATATTACTGCAATCAAAAGTATCTTTAAAAAGCTCCCCAAACCAGTAGACAAATTCCTGACTTTGACAGTTAAAAGATGAGTTTTTAGTGAACTGAACAGAAGAAAGGGGATTTTAGAGGATAAAGCACCTATTTCCCACTTCCTGCAGTTAACCCTCTAACCAAATTGTTTTGAACGAGTAGGCCGAAGATTATCATGGGTATAACAGTGATCAACGCAGCAGCGCTCATTACCCCCCAATCAACATTCTTTTCACTTACAAACATATTCACAAGTACAGGCAGTGTTCTGGTCTCCTGGCCAGTTAAAATTAAGGCGAATAAAAATTCATTCCATGATACAAGTGCACATAATATCGAAGTTGCCGAAATTCCTGGTAATACTAAAGGAAGAACTATTTTTCTCAACGATTCAAATCTTGTACAACCATCGATCATAGCAGCTTCTTCTATTGATTCAGGAATTTCAGAAAAAAATCCTTGCATCATCCACACCGCAAAAGGTACGCTGAAAAAAGAACTAGCCAAGATAATAGGTATGTATGTTCCTGATATATTTAGAATGCGAGAAATTAAGAAAAAAGGTAACACCATAACAATTGGAGGAGTCATACGTGCTAACAATATAATAAATGACAATAGACTTGCATGTTTCCATTTAAAACGAGCCAAACCATAAGCTGCTGGTATACCAAGAATTAACGCTAAAATAGTGGAAAAGGCGGTTACTATAATACTATTGAAGAAGGCTCTTACGAATTCGGTGTTACTAAAAAAAATCTTATAATTCCTTAAAGTAAAATTTTCTGGGATCCACTTTGGTGGAATAGTGAACTGATCAATAGGTGTTTTAAAGGATGAAAAAACAATCCACATAAGTGGATAAAGCGTCCAAATTAACGCTATAACTACTATTGTCATTGACAATACTTTTATAATTTTACTTTTACTCATTATTATCCCACCCTAGTATTTTCATATAGATTAAAGTAAAAACAATCGCTAAGAAAAATGAGATCAGATTAATCGCTGACGAATATCCCATTTGGTATGATTGAAATGCAGTTCTATAGCCATAAAAAGATAGAGTTTCTGTAGCAGAACCTGGTCCACCACCCGTCATGATAAAAATTGTGTCAAATACTCTCAAAGACGTTAATGTCCTAATTACAATAGCAACCATGATTGAGGGTCGTAGTAAAGGTAAAGTTATGTAAAAAAATCTTTGAATGGCCGAAGCTCCGTCTACATATGCAGCTTCATACGGTTCTTGTGGCAAAGCTTTTAAACCAGCTAATAAAACTAAAGTAACAAAAGGGGTGTATTCCCAAACATCTGCTAATATTACCATGAACATAGCAGAGTTTGGATTGGCTAACAATGGATTTTCTGCTATAAAACCAAATCCTATGTTCATTAAAAGTTGAGGTAAAGGACCGTAATCATTATTTAAAACAAACTTCCACACGAATCCGACTACCACTGGAGCGATCATGAAAGGGATCAAAATTATCGATTGAACAACTTTCCAACCTTTAAATTCTGTATTTAGAGAAAGGGCTATCATAAAACCAAATATTATCTCCAATAGAACTGAAACTATAACAAAGTAGAAAGTTCTTCCCATGGTTTCCCAGGTAAAAGAATCTCTAAAAGCTTTTGTATAATTTTGTAAACCTACAAATCTTATTCCTAAATCAGGTCTTAAAAGATTCCAATTAAAGAAAGAAATGACTACAGTATATACAATAGGAATTAAAAAAATCGATATTATGAAAATAAGCGTAGGCAAAACATATCCAACATCATTTAATTTGTTCTTCAGTTGCAATCAACAAAACCTCCTTTAGAGTAAAGCCCCGTTTTAACGGGGCTTTCTTGGATTCAATAATAATAACCATGGTCTTTCAGTAGTTGGAAAACACCATCAGCAGCTTCATTCAAAGCTTCTTCGGCTGTTTTTGAACCGCTTAGATATTCAGACACGGCAGGGGCTATATAATCATTTACTATAGAGTTTCCTTCCGGAATGAGTGGGACCATAGGTGTTGGGATAGAATTTTCCATTGCTTTAGAAAAGCCATCCAACCACGGAAATTTTTCTCTCATTGCGGGATCATTTATAGACGAGAAACGTGCTGGAATATTACCGTAAGGAGCAGCTTTTACTTCATTTTGGGTTTCAGTTACAAACTTTATCCATTCTAAGGCTTCTTCTTTGTTCTTACTTGCAGAGCTGACGGTAAAGCCCCATGAAATATACAGCATTGGTAATTTTTCATCTTTCAATTCTTCTGGTCTTGGGAATCCAACAAAGGATGATTTGCCAACAACTTTTGAAGTTTCTGGATCTTCTGTGTAAAGCATAGCTGTTGTCCAGAGTTCTGCCATAGCACTTCTTCCTTGTGTAAATTCTGTCAAAGCGTCCTGGAATACATAGGTTTTTGCAGCAGGATTTGCGTATTCAAACATTTCACCAACTTCTTCCAACGCCTCAATACCTTCTTTGGAATTGAAAACAGGTTTCATTTCATCATTTAAAAGACTTCCACCTCTTGCCCATAATCTTTGCAGGAAATGCGTGGCAAGGAATATACTTCTTTGGCCCATGAGAGTTACACCGTATAATTCTGGAGGTCTATAGAAAAATTCTGCTATATCTTTATATTGTTCCAACGTCTGGGGTGGAGTTAGTTCATACCCATATTTTTCTCTAAAAGCCGTTTTCTCCTTAGGATCGTTGAACAAATCGGTCCTGTAAACTACGCCACCCAACTCATTCATATACGGTATGAAATACAGATTTCCATTTTGCCAGGCGTTTTCGATACCAGAAATATCTTCTAAATTTAACTCTTCGTATCCTTCGATTTTGTTTATGGGGTATATATATCCAGCAGTAGCTAAAGCGGGATACCAAAGCATTGAAACATAAGGTACATCAAAATCGACTCTTCCAGAGGTAAAGGTTAACATCAGTTGATCAAAATAATTTGCATAAGGGAATTGCTGGATATTTGCCTTTATCCCTGTTTCTTTTTGAAAATCATCCATAACCGTTTTCCACGCCTCAGTGTGTATACCTACTTCACTCACCAAATTCACTTCTGAAAACATATTTGCAAAAACTAATAAAGAAACAAAAAGAATGACTAATACTCTACCTTTCCGCACTTTCAACACCTCCTAATTAAAGTTCGTTTTGGTACAAGTCTTTAATTGCCCTTAAAGTAATATCAATAGCTTTGCTCGTTGAAGCTTTTATTATGCTTCTATTAGTATCTGGGACGCTTAAATCTACTTTGTCTCTATTAGATTGTTTAAACCTATTTGCATAGCATATACCAATAAATCCTGCTTTTACACCTCTTAACGATGAAACAACGAAAAGAGATGAGGCTTCCATATCCATTGAAACAACTCTGTATCTACTCCATCTTTGAAAATATTCAGGATCCCTATTGTAAAAACAAGAATGACTCCAATTTATTCCTGTTTTGAAATCAAGATTTAGACTTTTTGCTGCAGAAATAAGTCTTAAATATACTTCTGGTGAAGCTACCGCAGGGAAATTCTGTGGTACATAATATTGACTGGCGCCATCATCTCTCACGCATGCATGAGGAATTATGACATCTCCTTCTTCGATTTCTTCTTGTAATCCAGCAACACTTCCAATCCTAATTAGTATCTTTGCCCCAATATTTATAAGCTCTTCGTAGACAATACTTGCAGAAGGCCCACCCATTCCTGTTGAAGTGACTGATACAGGGTAATCTTCATAATAGCCAGTGTAGGTAATAAGTCCTCTGTTTTCTGAAATTTTTTTAGGATCGTGTAGTTTACTGATAATACTTTCTACTCTGCCTTGATCACCGGGAACAATTACTACAGGAGCAACGTCACCCGGCCCACATTGAATATGGTATTGAATTTGATTTTCTAATCCTGTTGAAACTCTAAAATCTTGTTTGAACACAGAATCTCCTCCTTTAGGTGGTTATAAATAGGTTATATTTTTCTTCTAAATACACTTAATTTGAAAATAGAGGTATTTATGTAATCCATTGATTGAAGTAAGGGAATATTATTTTCATCGTAATGAACTTCTAGTAAAAGAGTGATTGCTTTTTTCTCGGGAATTTTCAATAAGTTGGCAAGTTTCTTGTCGGCATCAATAGCTTCTATTTCCGCGATAGCATGTTTAATGGGTCTCATAAAATATTTGTCTAAATAGCTGAAAATTTCTTCATTTTTACTATTTTCATCTTTTAAGACGGAAATTATTGCGTCTTTTCCACCTGGAATCCTGTTGATAACCATATACGTTTCTGCGTATATAACTGGAAAACCGTCAGCCGTATAAACTCTTTTAATTTTGATTAATGGATCTTTAGGAGCGATTTCCAATTTTTTTGAGAGTGAAGGAGACGCGGCTACTTCCTCAAACTCGTTTAAAATAAGGTCAGGGACTTTTCCTGAGGTAGAAATTATAGTTGAAACTCCCCTTAAATAATCCAAACCAGTTTGTACAATACCTTCTTTTTTCACTACAAATGTACCCAACCCTTGCTTTCTTATGATCAAACCTTCTCGCTCAAGGCTTACTAATACTTCTCTAATTAATGTTCTGCTAACCCCTAAATTTTCACATAGTTCCTGTTGAGAAGGTAATTTATACCCTTCAGGGAGTTTAGTTATTTTTGTTCTCAATTCATTCAATATTTCTTTATATAAGGATCTACCAGCTTTTGAAATCATTTAGCACCTCCTAAGATTAAAACATGAAAATAAAATAACTTTTAGATTAAAATTAAATAACATATCATACTTCATATCTTTATTCTAATTATAACTTTTATTTTTATATTTTGCAAACTTAATTATTCGTGATCTGAGATGATTAAGAGTAATTAAGAGCTTTTATAGCCAATTATACTGAAAATTCTTAAAAATACTCTTTCTAAAAATCGTACTATGATCTAATAAAATATATTAAAGGGAGTATAAAATGGCCATCATAGAAAAAGCAACTGCGAAGGAAAGCGAAGATATTGGATGTAAAAAAGAAAATACTATAGCTATCAAGTTTTATAAAAAATTAGGATATAAAAAAACAAGTTAATCAACATTCGA
Source organism: Petrotoga sp. DB-2 (assembly GCF_054051725.1). Lineage (NCBI taxonomy): Bacteria > Thermotogati > Thermotogota > Thermotogae > Petrotogales > Petrotogaceae > Petrotoga > Petrotoga sp. DB-2. The sequence continues at coordinate 18,563 of NZ_JBSVZD010000028.1, forward strand.
ATTAGTTCGGCAACGAAAATTGAGTTTTTTTCGGATGGAAAAAGTATTATGCTTGAAAATAAAAACTCGGCTAAATAATTTTTAGCCGAGCTGTCAAAGATAAAAATTAACCATAAAATTTTTCTGTAAGAATCGTTGATATCTTTTCTAAAAGGTTAAATTCATAAGCTAATTGAAGAATAGTGTATCTATTTCTGATTTCTCTGGCATGTATAATACTATCTTGAAAAACATCTTTTGGAATACCTAATTCTTTTGGGCTGTATATCGAGCCTGCCTTTTTGTGAATTGAAATTAAGTACTCAGGATCTGGTGGAGTTAACCCTTTTGGAAGTTTATCTTTCATTAATTGATAGATCATCGAAACAACAACTGTCCCTACTCCAACAGAATTTCCATGTAAAGGATGGGATATATTTTTTGATATAGCATCCATTTCCCAATAATGAGCTAGGTGATGCTCCGCCCCCGATGCAGGCCTAGAGTAACCTACAAATCCTATGGCTATTCCAGAGATAATTAACGCTTCCATTATTTGTTTAGTAACTTCTTCGCTTCTTTGACTTATTTTCTCTACATTTTTTACGCAAAGATCCCTTGCTTTTTCTACAAATTCAACGGTTTTTTCACAATAATATTCATTGTTAATTAATTTAGAAAGTTTCCAATCCGTCAAAGAAGTAAACTTTCCAAGAATGTCTCCGAATCCTGCATGAATCATTTCTAAAGGTGCATTTCTTAGAACTTGTGTATCCGCTACAATTGCTTTTGCGTAAGTTGCTTCATACGTTTTTTTAAAACCTTCTACAATTAAAGGAGAGACCATTGAAGCATATCCGTCCATTGAAGGAGCGGTTGCAAAGATTATATAAGGAATATTGAGTTTGTAACTTAAAAATCTACACAGATCGTTTATGGTCCCAGAACCAACACCAATTATTAACGATGCATTCTTAGGAATTTTTATCAATAATCTTCCAACGCTTTTTTCATTTGGAATCAAATGATCTTCGTTTTGAAAAATAAACTCATTTATTTGGTAATTTTCTCTTTTTAAGGTTGTAATTAGTTCTTTTCCAAAACTCTTATAGGTATTTTTATCAGCAACAACAAATAAATTTTCAGAGTTAATAATATCCATAAAACTATTTTTAGCATCCAAAATATTATTTCCTACAATTATTTTTTCAATATCTACTTTATGAGTTCTTCCACATTCGCATTTGAAATTCAAACCAGCCATTTGTTCTATTTTAAGATTTAAAAGATCGACCATATTTTTTCCTCACTTTTTTTGAATAAGGCTCTTTCTTTCTATGAACTCAGCTTTCTCGACAATTTTTTCTGGTTTTCCATTGTTATTTTCCTCGATCATTTTAAGCAGCATTTGAGCAGCTTTTTCACCAAATTGCTGTTTTGGATGCCTAAAAGTAGAAATTTCAAGTGCTTGTGCAAAATCCGCATCATCAAAACCTATTAACGAAATATCGTTTGGTATATTAAGGTTCAACTTTTTTGCAGCCATTATTACCTGCATAGCTACCAAATCGTTTGAACAAAAAATTGCAGTGGGTAAATTGTTTTTTGGTAGGCTCAAAAGCGACATGATTAAATTAAAAACTTCATCGGATGTTTCTTGTCCGTGAAAAGGCAATTCGTATAGCAATATTTGCCTATGTTCTTTTATTGTGTCTATAAATCCATTAGCCCTTTCATTTGCTGCTTTATGAACGGCTTTGTATATCACAGCAACCTTTTTGTGCCCTAACTCGATAAATTTCTTCGCCGCAAAAGATCCACAGTCGTAGTCATTCAGAACCAACGTCCCAGCGTGTTGAATATTTAGATCACTATTTATAATGATGGTGGGGATCTGTTCGCTTATTTCTTTCAAAAGAGTTACATTGGCTTGTTTAGTGGCACTTACTACTGGATCCACTATCATACCTTTTAATCCAAAGTCCATCCACCTTTCTAAGGTTTCCCTTTCAACAACAGGATCGTTTTTTGCGTTACCTATAAAAGATTTACACTTAGTATTTTTTAATGCCTCTTCTGCTCCCATGACTATAAAAGGAAATATATAGTCAGTTAAAGATTGAGTTAAAATACCTATGTTTTCTTTATCTTTTCTCATGGATTTAACGTAAGTTCCACTGCCTCTTCTAGTAACCAAATACCCTTCTTTTTCTAAATCGTAGATAGCTTTTCTAACTGTTTGCCTACTGACGGAAAAAAATTCAGCCAATTTATTTTCAGATAGAATTCTATCTCCTTTTTTTAATTCTCCACTCTTCAATTGATCAAGGATGTAATCTTTTATGATAGATTGCTTGGTCTTTTTCACTGCCAAAACTCCTCCGTAGTGTGTTGTTATAACTAGTATAATACATTTTATTTAAAAATTGTTATAATTTTGAAAAGATTTCACCTCCTGATCCAAACTGCCACCGGTCCTTCTTCTCTATTTGCCCAGGCAAAATATGGAATTAGATTAATATCGATTTTCTTTTTTGCTCTTTTTATTCTTCCAGCTTGTGAGTACAACTTTCCCTCCCAATTCCGTAAATCCTCATAGTATCCTTTTGCTTTTAATTTTATCACTCTTTTTGAATTTATTTGATAATTTTCTGGTTCGATTTTTTCATTTAAATCGATTTGATAATTCCACACATCTCCTTCTTTGTTATCCGCTTTTTCAATACAATAAACCATAGGTCCTCTTTTCAAAGCTACTTTTTCTAAGTTTTCCCTCACAAATGGATGACTTTCTACAAATTTTATATCCATCGGTAAATTTAAAATTATTTCATGGGTACCGTTCCAAGGTTTGAATATTTTCAAAAAGCCTTTTTCTAAATTCTTGTTTAATTTTTCTCCATCCACAGTTATATCAAAAACGTTCGCCCATGAAGGAATTCTTAAAAATAAAGCAAATGGATCAATAACTTCTGTAGAAACAATTATCCTTATTTTTCCATCCCATGGATAATCTGTTTCTTGTGTGATTTTAACTTCTTTTTCTTTGTAAATTATATTTGCTTGACTGTTTTCGTACAAGTTTATGTATACTCCTTCATCAGAAGTTGTATAAATATAACCAGGGAAAGAGGTTAATGTTCTTGATATATTTGGAGGACAACATGCACATTCGTACCAAGGTTGTCTTCTCTTTTTTCCCCTGTCTTCTAAAGGATTTACATAGAAATAATGTTTGCCATCTATAGAAATTCCTGAAAGTAAACCATTGTACAAAACCAACTCCATTAGATCTACATATTTGGCTTCACCCGTAGCTAAGAACATTCTATAATTCCACATATATGAAGCTATTGCGGCACATGTTTCTGTGTATGCTCTTCTATTAGGCAATTCATAATCTTCCCCAAAAGATTCGCCTTCATATCGAGAGCCAGCTCCTCCCGTAATGTACATCTTTTTTGTTACCAAGTTCTCCCAAAGTCTTTCTATGGTAGAGAAAATTTCTTCATCTCCTGTTTCTAAGTAAATATCAGTTGCACCGGTACAAAGGTAAAACATTCTAACAGCATGGCCTGTCATCTCGTCTAACTCTTTAAATGGTTTGTGGTCTATATAGTACTCTGGGTTGAAAAAGCGATAAGTACTTGCATACCCGTTTCCTCTTTCTTCCAAAAAATATTTCGCAAGGTTTAAATATTTTTGGTTCTTTGTTTCACGATACAACTCAACTAGAGCCATTTCAATTTCTGGATGGCCTGGTGCACCCCGTTTTTTATCTGGGCCGAAGGTGTCTACAATTAAATCTGCAAATTTTGTTGCCACATCAAATAATGTATCCTCACCTGTAACCCTTTTATGAGCTATCGCAGCTTGAACTAAATGCCCAGCACAATAAAGTTCATGTTTTGTTGCGAGATCCGTCCATCTCTCTTTTTTTCTTTCAAACATAAAATAAGTATTTAAATAGCCATCATCTTCTTGAGCGTCTTTTAATTCTTTGATTGTGTTATCTATCTTTTCTTTTAATTCATCGTCGTTAGTGAACAGCAAAGCATAAGAAGCAGCTTCAAGCCATTTATATACATCTGAATCGTTAAAAACTAACCCTTTAAAAGAACCTTCTTTTTTACCCGAAGCTATTCTAAAGTTATCTATTCTACCGGTACTTTCTAATAATTCGTACTGCGAATGAATAGTAACTTTCAACATTGTTTCCAAATAATCATTCATGAACCCCTTTATTTTTACTGAACTTATGGAACAAGGCGTTAATTTATTCTTTGATGAGTCTGTGAAATTTATTATCTTTGTTTCATCCATATTTTCACCTCATTAAAACAAGATACTCGTTGAATTTAATAGGAAATACAATAAGAAAAATTAACCTCCCTACATTGAAATTTACTATCTTCAGAAACTCTAAAACACACATTTTAGACATCTTTTAATACATAAGTATTTAAAAGAATCAATAGTTTTACTTTTAAGCTGAGAGTGACTATTTTCTTAGTTTTTCTGTTTTTATTTTGTTTCTTCAATTTTTAGTTCGATTCTCTTGGGAAAAGGGTGGTTAATTAAGCTGGAGTTAAACTAAGTTTATCAACAACAATAAAGAAAATAAATCCTTTTGCCCTTATCGCTCTTCCTTCATTGTATATTGTGTTAGACTGAAGTTGTGAAATAAGAATTCTCTTTGCTGCAGGTAATTAGAATGACTTTCAAATCAGAAAAAAGAAATTTTTATTTTATTTTATTAAACTTTTCTAAGACTGCATCTAAAATGTCTTTACTTTTATTAATAATATTTTTATCTATTTGATTAAATGGGAAAATTGCTGTTGGATTTAATTCTACCCCTCTGTATACCATCAGCAATTTGAATAAATAAGAAAAATTACTATCCATATTATATAAAGGCATTAATTCTTGAATTAATGATTGATAATTAATAGATTTGTCAAAACGCCCTTCATTGGCTGCTTTTACTAATTCACTCCATATCTCTGGCACGATGTTACTTAATGCGGAAATACATCCTTTTCCACCCGCAGCAATATTGTATAAGAATTGATCATCAAAACCAGAAAAAACATCGAAATTATCTTCTCTTGTTTCTAATATGCACAAATTAGTATGAACTGGTTCTGACACTGAATCTTTAAGGCCTATAATATTAGTGTTATTATTTACTAATTTTTTTATTGTTTTGTGGTTTATAGAATATCCTGTTCTAGCTGGGAAGTTATAAAGATATACACTTCCATTTACAGATTTCGCAAGTTTATCATAATATATAAATATCTTTTCTTGATCTAAATTATAATAATAAGGACTAATAACAACAGCTCCTTTATAATTCAGATTCTTCACGTCATTTGATAATGTTACAACTTCATCAAAACTCATACATCCTGTTCCTGCATAAAGGTCTATTCTTCCATCTACATATTCAGAATAAAATTTAAAAAAGTCTTTTTTTTCTTCATAGCTTAATCCTGTAAATTCCCCAGCAGAGCCAAGAACCAATATACCATTTACACCACCCTCTATTAAAAAATCGATAATTCTTTCGTTTGCTTTGTAGTCTATTTCTTCGTTCTTATTAAAAGCTGTAACTACAGGGGTAATTATCTCATAATTCATTTAATTTATACCTCCAAACATTCAATTTAAACTTTAAAATATTATACAGGTTTACATTAAAATGCACTTCTAGCTCTTCTCCAAAATCATAACTAAAACTTTAAGTGTATAGCTTGCTTTATAAATTTGTAAAATTTCATTAGCGAAACAAGAATTAAAGATTTTTTTCATTGTACCATAGGCAATTACAAATACAAAGGTCATAATTAGTCCTATTAACAGTCTAAAAGGCAAAAACTTTAGCCGTTCTTTTATTTCCTTAAATACAAACCATTACTGATGTTGTAATTTTATTGATTTTATCACTCCATATATGCGCCCTTCATAGCTGAAGTAGCTCTCTCTGTATATTTTTTAAAAATTCCTCTTCTACCTGAATAATCAGGTTTTACCCAATATTCTTTTCTCTTTGCTAATATCTTTTGGATGTCCTTTTCTTCCATCTCTTGTCCATCAATGCCAATGATATTTAATTTTCTATTATTAATATCTAATTCAATTAAATCGTTATCTTCAACAAAAGCAATTGGTCCACCTACCATTGCTTCCGGAGATACGTGCCCTACACATGGTCCTTTTGTCGCACCAGAAAATCTTCCATCGGTTATTAGTACTGTTGAGGATCTTAGTTTTGGATCATTCATAATGGCTTCAGTTGTCATAAACATTTCAGGCATTCCTGATCCTCTAGGTCCTTCATATCTGATAAAAAGAACATCTCCGGCATCAACTTTTTCCTCCACTATAGCTTTATTACAATCTTCCTCACTGTTAAATACTCTAGCTTTTCCTACATGATACATCATATCTTCTGAAACTGCCGAATATTTTATGACTGCACCTTCAGGAGCAATGTTTCCTTTTAATACAGTTACTGAACCATACTCTTCACATTTATTTATAGGTGTAATGATTTCTTCTTTTTTCAAATTATAATTAAATAAGTATCCTAAATTTCTCTCGTAAAAACCAGACTCTTTAATATCTTTTAAGTTTTCACCCAATGTTTTTCCAGTCACTGTCAAAACATCCAGATTTAAATATTCCTTAAGTTCTTCTTCGACAGCTGGAATTCCCCCTGCAAACCATAAAGTTTCTGTTGGATACTTCCCGCTTGGAGCTATATTACACAAATGTGGTATAAATTTATTAATCTCATCAAATTCTTCCACTTCTAATTCCCAACC
>NZ_JBSVZD010000029.1:0-24246 GCF_054051725.1 Petrotoga sp. DB-2
TTTTGTTCTATGAGGAGTGATATCTTTTTTTATCCCTTTTGTCAAGTATCTCATCAACCATTTTTATTATACAGCCTTACACCCAAATAATTAAAATCATTAATAAAATGCTCAAGAGTTATTAAATTTCTTTGCATATCGGATAAGGTAATCTTTTTGCATTCAAAAGCTTTTAATAATTCCCCCATATCAAGTATTTTATATTTTAAGTCATTATAAATTAGAAGATCCAATTCTTGATCTTGAAATTCAATATTGTCACTGCTGACATTGTATTTACCAAAATCTATATAAACGAGATATTTAGACATTTCACCTTTCTCGTCGTGATAATAAGTTAGCATCACGTTGTCACTGGGGCATAATATGCGTTTTATAAAATCAACCGAGTTATGAGAAGATAAAATCTTCCATTTCCTTTTTATTCCATAAAGATTATTTTCAAATACCCTTATTTCATCTACTTGAATTTTTTCGTCAACGGCATGAGTTTTTATTTGTTCAATTTTGTTATTTAAATCAAATTTATAGTATTTTATAACTACCACCTCTAATGTGTGGAAGAAAGACCTAGCTTAATTCATGAATTAATAAGCCACTCCTCAATTTTGGTTCAAACCAAGTAGATTTAGGTGGCATTATCTTGTTCATCTCTGCAACTTTTAAGAGTTGATCTATTTGCGTGGGATACATAGAAAATCCAACTTTCCAATCTTTTTTGTCTACCCACTTTTCGATTTCTTTTACACCTCTAATACCACCCAGAAAATATATTCTTGGATCGGTTCTTGGATCTTTTATGGAAAGTATGGGATCCAATAAGTATTTTTGCAATATTTGCACATCTAGGTTTTCAACAGGATCTTCACTTTCTTCACCTTTAAATGTTAGTTTGTACCATTTTTTTTGAAGATACATTCCAAAAGAGTGTGAGGAATCAGGAGAATAGGGTGAAAAAGGAGCTTCTTCTACTTGAAAATAGGAACTGATCTTTTTCAAAAATTCTTCTTCTTTTAAACCGTTTAGATCTTTAACTATTCTATTGTACGGGAGTATTCTGAGTTCGTTGTGGGGGAAAATAGCGGCCATAAAATAATCGTAGGGTTTGTCCAAAGAGTAATTTGTGTCTTTTTCTTTCATTGTTTTTTGAACTCTGGAAGCGGCAGCAGCTCTATGGTGCCCATCTACAATGTAAAGATATTCGATACTATTGAAAGCTTTTTCGATTTGTTCCCTTTCGTCTTCTTCCTGGATTTTGATAAGTTCATGTTTCACATTGTTTTCATCGCAAAAGGAATAAAGAATTTCCTTGTTTTTTATAAGCTTGTCAATGATCGCTTTTAAATCTTCTTGGGCTTTGTAGGTTAAGAAAACGGGTCCGGTTTGTGCATTTAGATTTAATATGTGATTTGTCCTATCGTCTTCTTTGTCTCTTCTTGTTAATTCATGTTTTTTTATAATTCCTTTATCGTACTCATCCACACTCACAACAGCAAAAAAGCCTGTTTGAGAAACCCCTTGCCAGGTTTCACGATAAATATAAAAGGATGGTTCGGAATCTTTAATTAACACCCCATTTTTGATAAAGGATTCAAGATTTTCTTTAGCTTTTTTGTAAATAGCCTCTTTAGAATCTTCTTCCGCCTCTACTTCGGACCTTGTTACCCTTAAAAAAGAATTGGGGTTTCTGGAGATTATTTCCTTAACTTCATCCTCCTCAAGTACGTCGTAGGGTGGGCAAGAAAAACACTGTTCTATCCCTTTATATGGTCTTAAAGCTTTAAAGGGCTTTACTGTAGCCAACTCTATCTCCTCCTGTCTTTAATTAATTGATGAAAATATTGATCTTGAACTTCAAACATCTTTTTGGCATCTTCTTCAGAGTTTTCATGATCGTAGCCAACGATATGTAGTAAGCCATGAATAAGTATATAATAGAATTCTTCTTCAAAGGAATTGCCAAAATCAGGCGCTTGTTTTTCTATCCTTTCAACAGAAATAACAATATCTCCAATGACAGGTTCGTTTAAACCATAAGAAAAGGATAAAACATCCGTCGGTGTACTTTTACCTCTGTATTTATTGTATTCGCTTATACTCTTATCGTCGGTGATTAATATGTTTAATTCAAAATTTCCCTCGCCAACCTCGTTTAGAAGAAGTTTTTTGGCGATATTTTTGATTTTTTTACTGTTTATCTTTCTTAAATCTTGTTGGTTTATAACGTTTATTTTCAAAGACGTTCTCCCTCTACTCTCTAAGTTCTTTTGCCTCAACCTTGGGATAGGATATCCTTTTATGATTCATTTCCATTATGGTTCTAATAATACGGCCTTTTATCTTTCTGATTTCTCTAAGTGTTAATCCACAATCGTCTAACTGTCCCTCAAAAAAAAGAGAGTTTATCAAATTATCAAGTTTTTCATTAAGATCCACAGCACTTAACTCTTGCATGCTTCTTACCATGGCTTCGGTTACATCACATATCATTAGTATAGCAGCTTCCTTAAATTGAGGAATGGGTCCGGGATATCTGAACATGTTGGTATCTTTTATCCCTGTTTGATTATAATATTCGCTGTAAAAGAATTGCTTAACCCTTGTGCCGTGATGCTGTGCTATCATATCCTCTATCAGTATGGGTAAACGGTATTTTTTTGCCAATTCGATACCATAGGTAACATGGTTGTTTAATATCAGAGAACTTAATTTAGCACTTATATCAGAATGAGGGTTTTTATTCTTTTGGTTTTCTGAGAAAAACTGAGGTCTCCACACCTTCCCTATATCGTGGAAGTACGAACCTACTCTAGCTAACACCGTATTTCCATTGATAATTTCAGAGGAACTTTCCGCTAAGTTAGATATGATCATGCTGTGATAGTATGTTCCCGGTGCTTTCAAAGAAAGATTTTTTAGCAAAGGATTGCTTAAATTACCCAGTTCCAATAAACCGATTTCTGAATAAACTCTAGTTAAGTATTCAAAGAAGGGTAAGATACCCATAGTTACCAACATGCTTAAAAAATTACTTTCGATTATTATGAGATAGTCCAAAGGGGTATAGTATAAGTTAATAACATAAGCAACGATAATTTGTGTTAAACTAGCCCATAAAAATGGTAGTATTATCTCTACTCTCCTTTTGATCTTTCTTGATGATAGTGCGACAACTGCTGCAGGTAAAAACAAAAAAATTGTGAACTTCAAGTCAAATCCGAATAAAATACCAAAGTAAGCGGAAAATATGAGGCCAGAAATTAAACCGGTAGAGTAATCTATTAGTAAGGTTATTATCAACGTACTCAATATGGTCGATATTGCAAATATATTCACATATTTATAAACAAAAAGATTCAGAATTATATTGAAAAAGAGCGGCGTTAGAAAAGCCGCCCAGTAATTTTTAGGATGAAGTTCAAACATTTTGTTCCTAGGTAACAAAAATTCTCCGATAAATATCCAAAATACAAGAAAAACGAGGTTAAAACTTAACTGAAAGTTCAATGAAATTCTGTGAAAAATGAGCCATTCAGCAAATAAGGATAAAAATATAAAAAGAATCACCCTAATTATAAAACCTTTATTTTTAGAAAAAAATAAATTTGCTTTTTGAAAAAGGCTTTTGCTGGTTTGTTTATTGTTTTCTGTATTTTTGCTCTTCATACAGTGGAAAACACTTCCTTATTCAGCGTTTTCATAATCTTCATAGGCTTTTATAATTTCTTTTACTAAAGGATTCCTTACCACATCGTTATTTGATAGTTCAATGAATTTTATCCCAGAAATGCTTCCATTCAACACCTTTCTAACCGATAGTAACCCTGAATCTTTCTTTTTTTCTAAGTCTATTTGGGTTACGTCACCGGTAATGACCGCCTTAGTGTTAAATCCTATCCTTGTTAAAAACATTTTCATTTGTTGATAAGTTGTATTCTGAGCTTCGTCTAGAATAATATAAGAATTGTTTAACGTTCTACCTCTCATGTAAGCTAAAGGTAGTATTTCTATAATACCTTTTTCTCTGTATGAAATCAGTTTGTCTGTATCCATAAAATCAAGTAGGGCATCATATAACGGCCTTAAATAGGGATCGACTTTTTCATAAAAGCTACCAGGTAAAAAACCTAGTTTCTCTCCTGCTTCAACAGCTGGTCTTGTTAAAATTATCCTTTGAACTTTACCAGATCTTAAATAATCTACCGCCATAGCAACCGCTAGATATGTTTTGCCCGTTCCGGCTGGTCCTATACTAAAAACAATATCATTATTTTTTAAGTAGTCGATGTAATTTGCTTGACCTTCAGTTTTTGCGAATATTTGAGTACCCAAAATGCGAGTATTGATAACTTCTTTCATTGATTTTTTCTTTTCTTCAGTTTTAGAGCCATTCCCGTTGGTTTTATACCTAGAAACCACGTATTGGAATTCATCCCAATCGAGTAAATGACCCTCGTCTAAAATTTCTAAAAGTTCTGTGAATATCTTTGATGTTTTATTAACCGAGTCATCATCCTTTCCTTCGATGAAAATTTTTCTGTTTTTATAATGTATATCTACGTTCATCTCTTTTTTTATGTACTTTGTTCGACTATCATAAGCCCCAAAAATTTCAATCGGTTCCACATTCTCAGGTATTGAGATAGAATATCTCAGAATAGATTATCCCTCCTCTTGGATTTTTTTACAAATTAAGGTATACTTTTATCACTTACATTATACCACAATTTAAGAAAAATAGGAATAATCGTGAAAATAACTGTTTAAAGGGGTTAAAAGCATGTGGTATCCGGGGCACATAGAAAAAACCAAATCCTTGATAAAAAAGCATTTAAAACTTGTCAACGCGGTAGTAGAAATTCTGGATGCAAGGGCTCCATACGCTAGCAGGGCATATGAAGAGCAACAACTTTTTAGAAACAAAAAAAGAATAATTATTCTGAATAAAAAAGATCTATGTGACATAAAAAAAACTAAGTTATGGGAAAAGTATTATAAAGAGAAAGGTGAGGATGCTTTTTCACTTAGCCTAAATGAATCCAATGTGAAAGACTTTTTTTTAAACCATATTTATCCCATCGTTCCTAAAAAGTTTAATGAAAAGTCGCTTATGATAGTTGGTATACCAAATGTTGGTAAATCTACCTTTATAAACCGTCTAAAAGGTAAAAAATCTGCCGCAGTCGGGAATAAACCTGGAATAACAAGAGGGTTACAATGGATAACCGTATCAAAGGATTTAAAAATTCTTGATACACCAGGTGTGTTATATCCAAAACTTTTTAGCAAGAATCTTGTGAACAAATTAATTCTTATTGGCTCTCTAAAAGCAGAAGATTCAGAATTGGATGAGGCTCTCTTCTATCTTTTTGACTTTTTAAAGCAAGAGTATCCTAATATTTTGAATACAGTTTTAGAAGAATGGGACAACTGTGAAAATGCAGTTGAGTTCATAGAAAAATTTTCTATGAAAAGAAATTTTCTAAAAAAGGGCGGAGTTCCAGATTACGAAAGGGGAAGAAATATCTTTCTAAAAGAAGTGTCAGAAGGGAAATATGGGGGCATAACCTATGAAATACCTTCTGATATTGATTGAAAAAACCGGTGCAAACACCGGCTTTTTAGAATTTTTCTATAATTTTGACATAATCTCCGTTGCTGAGTAAAGCTGCATTGGCTTCGTCGATATCAACATGGAACTCTAATGCAAATTTTTCACTAACTCTAATCAAAACATCTTGAAAAATAAGTCTCCTTCCTTCTTTATCACAATATACTGAAACTAAGTCTTTATCTTTAACACCATAATGTTCAGCATCCCTTGGCAGCATATGTATGTGCCTTTTGGCAATGATTACACCCTTCTTTAACTGTATTTCACCAACAGGTCCTTTTATTGTAATACCAGGGGTTCCCTCTATATCTCCTGAGTCTCTAACAGGAGGGGTTACTCCCAATTTAAAAGAATCGGTTCTAGAAATTTCCACTTGTGACTCTTTTCTTACAGGGCCTAATATTCTCACTTTTTGGAAAGTTCCCTTTGGCCCTATTAATTCTACACATTCTTCAGATGCATATTGTCCCGGCTGTCCTAATGGTCTTAAGGGAGTTAATTCATAACCTTCACCAAACAACTTTTCCAAATCCTCTTGTGATAAATGTACATGCCTATTTGATACCCCAACAACTACTCCTGGTTCTTTCAATTGCAACTTTTTACACCTCCATAAATGATGAAATCCTACTGAAATCTTCCTATTTCATCGACTTTCTTACCACGTATCTAAACCCTTTAGGTTTTGAAATTTCTGCTATTAAAGGGCCTCTTTTTACAGAAAGCCATCCCGCTCCGGGAAGGGCTATATCATTGCCCTTATCAATCTTTACAATTTCTCTTTCAAACTCTATTTGGTTAAAATCAAAATTATCATTGTAAGGTGGAAATAGGATCTTTCTATTGTGAAGTAAATCATTGACTCTTTCTTCTTTTGCTCTATGAGCAGATATCTCTTCTGGAAGAAAAACAGTTATTATAGGGGGTAAATTGTTAACACCGTTCTTTAAAACTTTCAACCAGAACAATCCGCTGATAAAAAGAACATTTTTTTCATTCACGGTGAAAGTTTTAATCTTAATTTTTTTAGAAGGAATCATCTTAACTTGAGTATAAATATCAAAAAAATCGCACAATCTGTCTTGAGTGAAAATGCCGGGTGTATCGAACAATTGTAAATCTGTGTTAGGTACTTTTGCTTTTAATACCTTTAAAGTAGTTCCAGAATATGCACTTACAGTTATTTCTCCCCTCACAAGTCTATTTAAAAAAGATGATTTACCTACATTGGTTACACCTATTACCAATGCCTTTTGTTTCTCTGTTTGTAAAAGAAGTTTTTTTGTCTTTTCTATTCCCATACCCGTTTTAACGCTGACCATTCTCACATGATCATCTGGTATATTTATGCCCATTTCTTTGATTCTGAAGAGCAACCACTTTTTTAATTTTGCGTAAGGTGTGCTTTTCGGCAAGAGATCGATTTTATTAACGATTAAAAAAATATTCTTCCCTTTTAATTTTTCAGCAATCTCTTTTCTAAATGTGCCTTCGAAATCTATTACATCGACTACCCAAAAAACCGTTTTGAAATCCCTTAAAATCTTGTCAATCTCACGGGAAAAATCGGAATTTATTGTTATAGGTAATAAATAATTATAATGCTTTAATTTAAAGCATCTTTGGCAAACTACAGATTCGTTATTTTCTATTTTTTCTTTTAGAACATTCTCAGGTATATACCCTGGTTTTTTAGGGTCTTCTGTTTGTATCTCTACACCGCAGCCTTCACATTTCATAATAATTATTTACTCCATTAAAAAATTTTTGAAAGAAACAAAATCCGCACTTATTTTCCCGTGAACTACTCACTTCTAAAGAGGCAAAGGCGAGCTTCCTAATTCATCGACCGTAGCGGGGAGGCGGGCATCCACCTCTTAAGGTTAATCCGTCTTATACAGTCTCCAAAGGCTTTACTTCCCCCAGTTCCTGGGGTAGAGTCAGTTTATACAGTGACTCGCTGTTTCCTTATGTGCCATAAGGCTGTGTGGAAAATGCCTGTTTTAATCCAAACTGCCTAATATTAACGGCAGCATTTACATCTCTATCATGTTTAGTTCCACATTCAGGACATACCCATTCCCTATCAGAGAGTTTTAAACCTTCGTTCTTATACCCACATACACTACAAACCTTAGACGAAGGTTCGAACATTCCTATCTCGATTACCTTTTTACCTAATCTCTCTGCTTTGTATTTTAGAAATGTTTTGAATTGGTACCATCCTGAATCTGAAATACTTTTAGCTAAGTGATGATTCTTTAACATGCCTCTTATATTGAGAGTTTCCACAACGAAGACATCAGCTTGGTTCTCACTGATTTCTTTCGTTAGTTTATGTAGAAAATCCTCTCGGGTATTTTTTATTTTCTCATGTATTCTAGCAACTTCTAATCTAGCTATGTTTCTATTTGCCGATACTTTCTTTTTTCGTGAAAGACTCCTTTGTTTACGTATTAACTTTTTCTCGTATTTCATTAACGCTTTAGGAGATCGATACTTTGTCCCATCAGATAATACAGCAAAGTCTTTCAAACCAATGTCTATGCCAATTGAATTGTTATAATCTATATCTCTATCGATTATACTTTCTTCTACTGCAAATGTTATAGACACAAAGTATTTGCCTGTTGGAGTTTTAATGAAAGTACAATTTTTTATCTTTGCATTTGGATCTATTTTTCGATGGACTCTTACTTTGATACCTTCTTTAAACTTTGGTACAAATAGAATACCGTATTTATCGTTATTTTCGTTTTCGTACAGTTGGATATGTTGAGGAACTCTAAATGATTGTCTACTTGATTTCTTTTTAAATTTAGGATGCTTAGCTTGTTTCTTGAAGAAACGCTTGAATCCAGTCTCTAAATCTTTTATAGACTGTTGTAATGATTGAGAGTTGACATCGTTTAGCCATTGATACTTCTCAGTTTTTTTAAGAACCGTAAGCACTTTAGCCCATATATAGTAATTAGTTAAAGTTTTGATATTTTTGTAAGCATTACTGGAGAACTCTAGGAACAAGTTGTATACAAAACGAGTATGTCCAAAATGCTCGTTAAGTTTATGGATTTGTTCGTTTGTTGGATACAACCTAAACTTGTATGTTTTTAACATATTCAATCACCTAAATTCGATAAATGGATGATATGATATAATTATATCATGCATATACACAATTAACAACGTTTTTTGATTCAAATTTCTTTTGTGTTTGAAGCCAGCTTTCATTTCCCCAATAAATTGAAGAGTGTTCCCGTGGATTACATAAAATAGTTTCTACCATTTGAACCTATGTTAAAAAACTGAATACTTAGAAATTTCTAAGTATTTGAGCCAAAGGTTTTTGTCCCTCAATCTACTTCTTTTTTTAGAGTTTCAGGTAGAAAGATAAAGTTTAATATTCCTGTCAGCAAGAAAAGGATTGCAATCCCTATTAGTCCTATATTTATGTTGCCTCTCTCAAGAAAATATGAAGTATAAAAGGGTGCGATGAAACCCGAGAACCTCGTTAAGGCACCTGAAACACCGTTAGCTGTTCCTCTCATAGTTGTTGGATAAAGTTCAGGAGTATATGCATATGTCAAACCCCACTCACCCATACAAAAAATAGAAACAACCAAACTAAAAATCAACACTAATATATTTGAAGAAACGCTGGCGAATATAATCGAAGAAATTGCTGTTCCTAAAGCAAACAATAAAACACTTTTTCTTCTTCCAATCTTCTCAATAAGATAGGCTGCTAATAAATAACCTGGTAACTGCGCTAAAAACATGTAAAAAGTGTACCAATCTGTTAAAACAACATCCACACCTTTCTGAGCTAAAATCCCTTTAACCCAAACGAAAATACCGTAATATCCAAAACTCATAGTAAACCATAAGAGAAGAATATTTAAGCTTCTAACTAAATAACCTTTTTTAAAAAGTGCATTAATAGTTACTTTTTCTTTCTTCGGTACTATAATTTTTTCTTTAATATTGTAATTAAAAAGTTTTTCAAACTCCTCTTTTTTCTCTCTTATTAGCAAATACTTTGGAGATTCTGGAACAGTAAATAAAAGCAAAAAAGGAATAAACCCAGCCCCTAAAAATATATAATCTAACCTCCAAGTAAAATTTCTAGCAATGAACATATGGATTATGGCTATAAATATGCTTCCAATGGCCCAGCTGCTTTCTAGATAAACTAAGTATTTGCCCCTAATTGAAACATTCAAAAATTCGGTTAAATATGCGTTTAAAACAGGCATAGAACCACCAAACCCAATTCCAGATAAAATCCTAAAAATAATGAAAAGAGTTGGAGAACCTATAAAACCACTAAGGACACTGAAAAAACTTCCGATAAACAATAGAAACATTGCAGACTTCTTTCTGCCAAAGTAATCCGAGATAATTCCAGCACTTAATGTACCTATAAACATGCCAATAAAAGTGGAACTAGCGATCGTCGAGGCAAAAATGTTGGATAAGTTCCATTCTTGTGCAAGTAGCGGAAGAGTGAACGAGGTTATCATTACATATGCAGCTACAACAGCCCATCCCAAAGAAGTAATAAATAATAAATAATTTCTTTGAGATTGTGAAACTACTTTTTCTATCAAAGAATCAAACGTCATAACGAAGCCTCCTACTATGTTTTGTGTATACTGCCTTTAAAAACTTTAAAACCCATCTGTATATACAGTATATATCAAAATAAATTATACCATCCTCAAATTTACTTGTCAACCAAAAAATTTTATGATATAATAAATTTGCTGATTGGGGGATCGTCTAATGGCAGGACAGCGGACTCTGACTCCGTCAGTGGAGGTTCGAATCCTCCTCCCCCAGCCAATACAGTAAAGGATCCTTTAAAAGGGTCCTTTTTTCTTTTTTTAGCAAATAGAGCTTTCGCAAAAGTATTTGAAGAATAAAACTCACTAATAGGTGAAAAAGTGATGTAATTTAAACGAAATATTTTCTTGTTAAAATTTTAATAAATTAAAGTTATAATATAACTAATGCTGGTGAGAAAAAGCCACTTAAAACATCAAAATAATGAGTCTTTTTGCGGGATAGTGAAATATATAACAAAACTTATAAAAGGGGTGATTACCGTGAGTATGAAAGATACTTTTCAAAGAGCAATGGGCTGGATGGAAGAGTTTTCTAAGACGAACCCAGAGCAAATGGGGAGTTTCCAAAACATGATGGAAGCCATCGAAAAAGAAGAAGGCGCTGCACTTAATAAAAAAACTAAAGAATTAATAGCTGTTGCACTTGCTGTAGCCAGAAACTGTGAATGGTGCATTGCTTTTCATGTGAAATCTGCGTTAGATGCGGGTGCCACAGAGGAAGAAATTTTGGAAGCTGCGTGGGTTGCAGTGTTGATGGGTGGAGGTCCGGCTTTAATGCATGCAGGTTTGGTTTTGGAAGCGTTAAAAGATCTAAAATAATAGTGAATTATATCAAAGGGGAGGAAATCTCCCCTTTTTTGTTATGATATTAAAAGACGAATTTAGATAAATAGAGATAATGGAATAAATTTTCATTATTCTCTCAGCTGGGCTTTAGGTTCTAAGGTACCGCAGGTTTCTTCCTTAAAAAGGTGGGCTGCGGGACAAAAGATAAAGAGATTTTTATCCTTATGGGTGGGAAACGGGGTAAAGAGAGAGAAATTGTTTTATCCTTGTGGGTGGGGAGCGGGGGAAGGGCGCTATATAATGTTTTAGAGATTCTAAAGGCAATAAACAATGAAATAAAAAGGAGGAAATTCTAATGTACGATGTTGTTGTTATAGGATCAGGTCCAGGCGGTTATGTGGCGGCAATAAGGTTATCTCAATTAGGGAAAAAGGTTGCCGTTGTTGAAAAAGAAAATCTTGGTGGAACTTGTACTAACAAAGGTTGTATCCCCACAAAAGCGATGTTGACCTCTTCACATCTTTACGAAGAGATTTTAAAAAAATCGAACAAATTAGGCATAAAAGTGGGTGAAGTAACTTATGAAATAAACGAAATAATGAAACATATGAAAAAAGTTGTTCTACAATCCAAAAAAGGTATAGAATATCTATTTAAGAAAAATCATATTGATTTAATACAAGGTGTCGCAGAAATAATCGATAAAAATCATATAAAAGTTGGCGATAAAAGTATAGAAACACAAAACATTATTTTAGCTCACGGTTCTGAACCAGTAGTTTTTTCACCCTTCGATAAAATCGAAGGAATTTGGACAAGTGATGATGTATTTACGATGGAACATATGCCAGAATCGATTTTAATAGTTGGTGGAGGAGTAATTGGTGTAGAATTTGCTACATTTTTTGCAAGTTTAGGTAAAAAAGTTTATGTTGTTGAACTGCTTGAACATATACTCCCCAATGAGGATGAAGATGTTGCAGAAGAAGCAAAAGAATCTTTGGTTAGAAAAGGTGTGGAAGTCTTAGAAAAACACAAGGTTCTAGACATTCAAAAGAATGAAGGTTCATATGTATCGAAAATCGATTTCAATGGTGAAACCAGAGAAATAATAAGCTCAAAAATTTTACTTGCCGTAGGGAGAAGGCCTGTTATAACGCAAGATATTAAAAATTTAGGTGTAGAGATAGAAAAAGGTGTTAAGACAGATTTTAAAATGAGAACAAACGTTGAAAATGTATATGCAATAGGAGATATTAGAGCCCATATTATGTTAGCTCATGTAGCTATGAATGAAGGGATAGTAGCCGCCCACAATATCGCAGGTGAAGTCAAGGAAATGGATTACAGTGCTGTGCCAAACATCATTTTCTCTAACCCAGAAATAGCAACTGTTGGGCTAAAAGAAAAAGAAATTGATCCTGAAAAAGTTATCATTTCAAAATTCCCTGTATCTGCTAACGGCAGAGCGAGAACTATGGAAGAAAGAGATGGTTTTGTAAAGATAATAGCTGATAAGGAGACTAAAAAAGTATTAGGTGTAGCTATTGTCTCTCCGAATGCTACAGATATGATTATGGAAGGAGTTTTGGCTGTAAAGTATGGGATGAGTGTAGAGCAACTAACAGATTGTATACATCCTCACCCCACTTTGACTGAAAGTCTGCTTGGTGCAGAAGAAAGCGCAGAAGGATTAGCCATACATATTTAATTAATAATCAATCATAAGATATTACATAGGATAAGGGGTAGATAATTCATTTATCTACCCACTATTTGATCTTGCCTGACGTATCTTTCACTAACAATATTTTGGTTCTTCTTTATCTATCCATAAATATTATAACCTCAAGTAGTATGACCTCTGCTAACTTTTCAAGATTTAGCCATGCCTTAATGTATGGGATGTCTAACCAGCATGCTCTTGAGATCTCCCCTAGTAAATGCAATAACTTTCATTGATGAACAGCCTTATCTCCGACTAAAGGTTAAGTTTTCCGTTTTAATACTAAGTTGTTTCTAAATTAAATTTCATAAAGATTACTTTTGTAAATAGATTCATATTTAATTGTGCATAAAATAACAAAGTTCTATGCCTTTATTTTATCTATATTATTCCTAATGTTATGACAAAATTTGTGAAAAATAGAGATTTTAATTTCTAATGCTTTCTAATCGATTATAATTGTCTTTAATCTCCTATAACTAAGTTTGACATCAAAGGCAGAAAAGCGTATAATTTTTACTAATTAAAAACAACTAAGAGAAATAAATGTTACTAAAATTATTTCTGAAAGAATCTAATTTTAAATCTATAATCCATTAAAAAAAGAGGTGAAATTAAGTATGGTAGTTGACGTAACCGTTCCAAAGTGGGGATTAACTATGAAAGAAGCAGAGGTTGTAAAATGGCACAAAAATGAAGGTGAAAGAGTAGAAAAAGGTGAACCGTTAGTACAGGTTATGACAGAAAAAATTACTAACGATATTGAGGCGCCTGCCTCTGGGATTCTAAAAACTATAATAAAGAAAGAAGGAGATTCAGCCGAAGTAGCCGAGAAAATTGCAGAAATTGAAACAAATGAGTAAGAATTATAAAAAAAAGAAAAGATTTGTTTTATTTTCAAATTCGATTAAAAGCTGCTATTTAGAACTTGTAAATAACTTAAATTTAGAAAAAGGAGGAGGGAAACAAATATGGATATTTCTAAGGAATTAGTAATGGATATGTATACGAAGATGCTTAGAATAAGAAGATTTGAGCAGAGAGTTGCTGAGTTATTTGCTGCTGCAAAAATTGGAGGTTTTGTACATCTATATTGGGGAGAAGAAGCGGTTGCAGTAGGTGTAACTGCCAATCTTTCTAATGATGATTTAATAACAAGTACACATAGAGGTCATGGCCATTTAATAGCAAAAGGTGGAGAAACGAAGTACATGATGGCTGAGCTTTATGGTAAAGAAACCGGTTATTGTAAAGGAAAAGGTGGTTCTATGCACATTGCAGATGCTACAAAGGGAATACTTGGTGCTAATGGTATTGTGGGTGCGGGCCTTCCTATAGCAACAGGTGCAGCTTTATCAATTAAGCTCAGAGGTAGTAATCAAGTATCTGTATGTTTCTTTGGTGATGGTGCTTCAAATCAAGGGACATTCCATGAGTCCATGAATATGGCAGCTATATGGAAACTCCCTGTGGTATATATTTGTGAAAATAATCTATATGGAGAGTTTACCCCTCAGAAAGATCACCAAGCTATAACCGATATTTCTAGTAGAGCCGAAGCATATGGTTTTCCAGGAATTACGGTTGATGGTAATGATGTGTTTGCCGTATATGAAGCCACAAATGAAGCGATTAAAAGAGCAAGAAATGGGAATGGGCCCACTTTAATTGAATGTAAAACCTATAGAGTAAGGGGGCACTTTGAAGGAGATCCCCAGCTTTACCGTAGTAAAGAAGAAGTAGAAGAATGGAAAAGAAATGACCCCATAATGAGAGTGGAAAGATACATCTCAGAAAACGGAATAGTTAGCGAAGAAAAGCTAAAAGAAATTCAAAAAGGCATAGATAAAGAGCTAGATGAGGCTGTAGAATTTGCAGAAAAAAGTAAAGATCCCGATGAAAAAACGGTAGCAGAAGATGTTTATACAGACATTGTAGAGGAGGTGCGTGTAAGATGAGAAAGATGAATTATGGTCAGGCAATAAATGAAGCATTGAGAAATGAATTGCGACGTGATCCCAATGTTTTTCTTATGGGAGAAGACGTAAAATATGGAGTATTAGGAGTAACTGCCGGTATAGTTGACGAGTTTGGAGAGGAAAGAGTCAGGAATACCCCAATTTCTGAAGAGGCTGTTGCAGGGGGAGCAGTTGGAGCTGCCGCTGCTGGTAGTAGACCTGTAGCCGAAATTATGTTTGTAGATTTTTCGACTATAGCAATGGATCAAATTGTAAACCAGGCAGCAAAGATGCGTTATATGTTTGGAGGTAGAATAACGTTACCTTTAACCTTTAGAACAATGGTTGGAGCTGGTATTCAAGCAGCAGCACAGCATTCACAAAGCTTGGAAGCTTGGTTCACCCATATACCAGGTTTAAAAGTAGTTTACCCTTCTACCCCAAAGGATGCTTTGGGATTGACGATAGCCGCAATCAGAGACGATAATCCGGTAATTGTTTTAGAGCATAAGCTTTTATATGCAATGGAAGGGGAAGTTCCAGATGAAAATGAAGCAATTCCCATAGGTGTGGCGGATGTGAAGAAAGTAGGTAAAGATGTAACTTTAGTTGCAACCGGAATGATGGTACATAAATGTCTAAACGCAGCAAAACAACTTTCAGAAGAAGGGATAGATGTAGAAGTAATAGACCCAAGAACTCTATTTCCATTGGATAAAGATACTATTTATAACTCGATCAAAAAGACTCACAAAGTGGTTTTGGTTAGTGAGGAAGTAAAGAGAGGTTCGTGGATAGGAGAGCTATCCGCCATGATAGCTGAAGAAGCTTTCCAAGATTTGAATTCCCCTATCTTACGAGTGGCCGGACTTAACACTCCTGTCCCCTTCTCTAAAAAACTTGAAGATTATTTTGTTCCTAATGAAGTAGATATCATTGAGGCAATAAAATCAATAATATAGATATATATAGACAAGGCATATTTTCTCTCTACATTAAGGAGGTTTTGTTGATTGGAAATAGGGATAATCGCTAATCCAGCGGCTGGGAAAGACATAAGAAGACTCGTTGCTCATGCAACAGTAATAGATAATAACGAAAAAGTAGATATAGTAAAAAGAATAATATTAGCTTCTCAAAGTTTTGGTATCGAACGTGTCTACATCATGGCTGATGCGTTTTACATAGGTTACAAAGTTGTTGAAAGCTTGGAAACTATAAAGAAGTTGAAATGTGATGTTGAGATAATCAATGATCATGTAACATACAGTTTAGAAGATACCGTAAAGGCAACCCAAGTACTTGAAGAAAAGAATGTCGACTGTATTTTATCCCTAGGGGGTGATGGAACCAACAGAGCAATAGCAAGAGTCATCGGAGATACTCCATTGTTGCCAATTTCCACAGGGACAAATAATGTATATCCTGAAATGGTTGAAGGAACGATTGCCGGGATAGTGGCGGCAATTGTATCTAAAAATATAATTCACAAAGATGAATTTTGCTCCAAAGATAAAATAATAGAAATATATAAAAATAATAAACTTATAGACATAGCATTAATTGATGTAGTTATTTCAAAGGAACAGTTTATAGGGGCTAAAGCTATATGGAATTTGTCTAGTATCTCAGATATTATTGTATCCAGAGCAAATCCTTGGAGTATTGGCTTTTCCTCTATTGCGGGATATATAAAAACGGTTCATAGAGAAGACAACTTTGGTTTGTACTTAGACCTTAAAGAAAATAATGCAAAGAAAAAGGAAGTAATAGCTCCGGTGGCACCAGGTATATTAGAAAAAATCCAAGTTTCAGAAGTAAAAAAGTTAAACATAGATGAGGAATTCATATATCAAGTTGAGGTTCCAGGCACTTTGGCCTTAGATGGGGAAAGAGAAATAGAAATAAAAAAAGGAGATAATATTACTTTTAAAATTACGAGAAATGGTCCTTGCAGAGTAGATGTGAAAAAAGCTTTAGAATGGGCTCAAAGTCGAAATTTTTTTACTGAGGAAAGTGCTAATGCAAAAATATAGAAGTTTTAAAGTAGAGTTATCGAAACTTGAAGCGAAAGTTTTAGTAGTAGGGTGATCTTATAGGGAAATCAATTTTTCCCTATACTTCAGAAAAAATTTTGAAAAAGGGAAGTGGTTTTTATGAGGGTTAAATAATGTTATAAGGTGTTTTGCCTTTCACATAGTTAATAAAAAAAATTATAACTAATGAATAGAAACAGTTAGGTTAATAGGGAATAAGAAAAAAATGGTTTTTGAACAGAGTAAGAGTATTTGATAAACAATTTAAATTTTCTGTAGATAGTATACATTTTTATAAAAGGAGGGTAGATTATGGGATTATTAGATGGAAAAATTGCAATAATCACGGGAGCAGCCCGCGGTATTGGGCAAGCTTATTCTATTCGTTTTGCAAAAGAAGGGGCAAAACTGGTAGTTTGTGATGTGCTAGATTGTAATGAAACTAAAGCAAAAGTGGAAGCTGAAGGTGCAGAGTGTTTAGCATTAAAAGTCGATGTTACTGACGAAGAATCAACCCGAAAAATGGCAGAAGAAACCATTAACAAATACGGAAGAATAGATATTCTTCTTAACAATGCAGCAATCTATGGTGGCTTAGTTATGAAACCTTTTGAGAATATTTCAGTCGAAGAATGGGACAAAGTTATGTCTGTCAATTTGAAAGGTCTATTTCTCTGTTCTAAAGCAGTAACACCACAAATGAAGAAACAAAAGAAAGGTAAAATTATCAATATTTCTTCTACTACTTTTCACATGGGTGTTCCGATGTTGCTTCATTATGTCACATCTAAAGGAGGAGTTGTTGGTTTCACACGAGCTCTTTCCAATGAACTAGGAGAATATGGAATAAATGTAAACGCTATTGCTCCTGGATTTACAATGACAGATGCTAGTAAGGGTATTACAGGAGGAAATAAAGAACTGTTCGAGCAATTAGCAAGTATGCAAGCCAATATGCAAGCTATAAAAAGGAGAGAAGAACCTGAAGATCTTACAGGGGCAGCTGTATTCCTTGCTTCCGATGATAGTGATTTTATTGCAGGTGTAACTCTTCCAGTTAGTGGTGGCGCTGGTTTAGTTTGAGTTTTATGGTATCAAACGAATTATAGAGTCGGGAGATAAATGCTTATATTGAAGGTATTAAAAGTTAGTTACAATGTATGCTTTAGAGTTCATGAAGGCAAGATTTTTTCAATGAAAAGGAGGGAAGAACTATGTTAAACAGCGAACTTTTGTTAAAAATGTATCAAAAGATGGTACTGATAAGGGCCTTTGAAGAGAAGGTGAGTGAGTTATTTGCTAAAGGCAAAATCCCAGGTTTTGCTCATTTGTCTTTGGGTCAAGAGGCTGTGCCTGTAGGTACCTGTGCAAATCTTGAAGAAGAAGATCATATAACTTCCACACATAGAGGTCATGGAGATATTTTAGCTAAAGGTGCTGATCCAAAATACATGTTTGCAGAACTTTTTGGTAAGTCTAGTGGTTATTGTAAAGGTAAAGGAGGTTCCATGCACATAGCTGATTATTCCCTTGGTATCATTGGGGCAAATGGAATAGTTGGAGCAGGGATACCAATTGCAACTGGGTCTGCCCTTGCACAACAACAACTAGGGACAAAAAACGTCACTGTATGTTTTTTTGGTGATGGAGCAGCGAATGAGGGTTCTTTCCACGAGGCTGTTAACCTAGCTTCCATCTGGAAACTTCCAGTCATTTATGTTTGTCAAAACAACCAGTATGCTGTTAGCACTCCAGCTTCATATGCCCTTTCCGTTCAAGATGTTTCATCAAGAGGATCAGCTTACAATATACCGGGTGTTACGGTTGATGGCAACGATGTTATTGCGGTATATGAAGCTGTACATGAAGCGGTAGAAAGAGCAAGAAATGGATCGGGGCCTTCTTTAGTAGAATGCAAAACGTACCGATGGCATGGTCATTTCGAAGGTGAAGAAGCTTTGGGATGGATATACAGATCCAAAGAAGAGGTTGAAGAGTGGAAAAAGAAAGATCCTATACCACGATTTGAAAACAACCTAGTAAATCAAGGGATACTAAATAAAACGGATATTGAAAAAACAAAAGAGCAAACAAAACAGTTAATTGAAGATGCGGTAAAATTTGCAGAAGAAGCTCCTTTACCAGATCCAGAAGAAGCTTTAGTTGGCCTCTTCCCGGATTAAAAGTTGGGTAAAAGAAAGAAAGGAGGGAAAGAAATGAGAGAAGTTATGTTTGTTCAAGCTCTTGGAGAAGCGATGGCAGAGGAAATGGAAAGAGATCCTAGGGTTATATTAATGGGAGAAGATGTACAATTAGGGGCTTTTGGTCAAACTAGGGGTTTGGTAGAAAGGTTTGGCCCCGGCAGGGTAAGAAATACTCCTCTTGCAGAAGTAGGTTTTACAGGTGCAGGAATTGGCGCAGCAGCTAGCGGACTGAGGCCAGTGGTAAATATAATGATGGCAAATTTTTTGTATGTTACTATGGATCAAATCGTAAACCAACTTGCTAAACTCAGATACATGTCAGGAGGACAGGTTGATTTCCCAATAGTAATATGGGCTACGACTGGTGCTGGAGGTTCAGCTGCGGCTCAACACTCAGATAATCCTGCTGCAATGTTTGTAAATGTACCGGGCCTTAAAATAGTTAAACCAGGAAATCCCTATGATGTTAAAGGTTTGATGAAAAGTTCAATAAGGAGTAATAGTCCAATAATTTTCTTTGAAGAAACAACCTTAGGTATGATGAAACAACCAATCCCCGATGAAGAATATACTGTTCCAATAGGAAAAGGAGAAGTTAAAAGAGAAGGGACTGATATTACGGTTGTTGCTATAGGGTGCATGGTGTCGCAAGCTCTTTCTGCCGCGGAAAAATTGGAAAAAGAAGGAATATCCGTAGAAGTAGTGGATCCAAGGACACTTGTTCCTTTAGATAAAGATATAATTTTAAACTCTGTTGCAAAAACTGGCAAGGTTGTTGTATGTGATGATGCTCCTCCTCTTTGTTCTGTTGCCTCGGAAATTTCGGCTACAATTAATGAAGAAGGATTCGATTTCTTAAAGGCTCCCGTGGCAAGAGTTACAAGAGAACATGTACCAGTACCTTTCAGTCCTCCAATGGAGAAGTTTGTATTACCAAATGAAGAAAAGATTATTAATAAAGTAAAAGAAGTAGCGAAACGATAACAAAAGAGTGAGGCACTCAATTTTGAGATGATATCAAAGATTGAGTGTCTCAAAATTAATTCATAACGATAATGAAGATTTTAGGGGAGGGATTTTTCTTTTGAGTGCATTTTCCAAAAGAATAGCGGATAGTTATGATAGTTGGTATAAAAGTCGTTTAGGTGAATTCGTTGATGAAATTGAGAGAAAGGTTGTTATGAATTTAGCGAAACCACAGAAAAATGAAAAGGTACTTGACTTAGGTTGTGGAACTGGAATATATAGTTTATTATTTCTAAATATGGGTTTGAAGGTAACGGGCATCGATCAATCAGATTTTATGTTAGAAAAAGCACGAAAAAAAACGAATAAAATTAATTTTATCAAAGCGGACGCATATAATCTACCTTTTCCAAATGAAAGTTTTGATTTGGTTGTTTCGGTAACAATGTTCGAATTCTTGGATGATCCACAAAAAGGTGCACGTGAAGCTTACAGGGTTTTATCTCCTGGGGGAAGATTAGTTATTTGTGTAATAGGTGCTAAAAGTACTTGGGCGAAACTATATAGGGAAAAAGCAAAAACAGAAGACGAATCACCTTACAAAGCAGCTAGATTTTATACGTTGGAAGAAGTCTTAAATTTCATACCAGAAGTTTCATATTCTGATTACAGTATAGCTTTACACTTTGGCCCTGACGCGGATCTGAATAACAAAGAACTTCTCTTAAAAAAAGAAATGCAAGGTCAAAGAGTAAAAGACGATACGGGAGGTTTTATCTGTGTTAGATGGGACAAACAATGAAACAAAAAAAGTAAGTGAATATTCTTGTTCAATGGCGCTCTATCCTCTTGGAACAGACGATTACGTGAGAATAATAAGCGATGCGATTATTAAGTTGCGAGAATTGAAAAATATAGAAATTACAGTTGGGAAGACGAATACAGTTGTGAAAGGAAGTAAAGAAGATATATTCAAAGCTATCAATCTTCTTATTGAAGAAGCACAAAAAAGAGGTACCTTTGCTTTAACTATAACTATTTCTAATGTTTGTGGCTTGACATAATCAAAGATGCGAGGCCCTTGATCAATTACGATCGAGGGCCTATGATTATATTTTAATAATTGACTACGTCTTTGACAGCATTGATTACTTTTGCTTCGTTCAACAATACGTATTCCTCTTCAATTTTTGAATGTGGAACAGGTATCTTTATTCTTGTAACTCTCTTAATAGGAGCTTTCAAATAGGAGTACCCTTTTTCAGCTACCAATGCAGCAATTTCTGAAGCAAAAGATCCGTTTATTGGTGCATCATCAAGGGTTACTAATCTCCCTGTTTTTTTAACGGATTCTAAAATAAGGTCTTCGTCAATAGGATATAAACTTCTAGCATCTACTACTTCAACAGAAATTCTTTCTTCTTTCTCGAGTTTTTCTGCCACTGATGAGGCTAATACCCGTGGATAACCCGCTGCAACGATAGTAACATCATTACCTTCTTTCTTTATATCTCCTTTTCCAATTGGTACAACATAGTCTTCATCAGGAATTTCTCCTTTAGCCATAAAAGTTTTAAATTCTTCGTAGAAAATTACTGGATTATCATCTCTTATGGCACTTTTGAGTAATCCTTTTGCATCATATGGGGTTGATGGCATAACAACTTTGAATCCTACAGCATGTAGAAAATAATCAGCTGAATTGTCTGAATGTTGTGCAGCAGCGCCTCCTCCCATATTTAAAGCTCTAAAAACAATAGGAATGTTAATCTGACCTCCATACATATATCTTAATTTACCGACTTGATTTACAAGCTGATCCATTGCTACATACATGAAATTAGAAGTCATATATTCAACTACAGGGCGCAGTCCAGCTATTGCTGCACCAGTTGAGATTCCGGTAAATCCTGCTTCTGAAATAGGTGTGGATACCACTCTTTCCGGTCCAAATTCTTCAAAAAGCCCTTTTGTTTGTCCAAATGTTCCTGTATGGAGATCTTCTCCAATTAAAAATACATTTTCATCTCTTAATAACTCTTCTCTTAGAGCTTCATTTATTGCTTGAATTAACATAATTTGTCTCATTTTTATCCCTCCTAAATTTCTTTCATTTTTTAAATACTAAAAGGTACTTTAGATTGAAAAAGCGTATATTATTATGCAAACAGATCTTCTAAGGCATCTTCTGGCTTTGGATTTTCAGCCTTTCGAGCAAATTCTACAGCCTCTTCAATTTCTTTTTTTACCTTTTCCCTAACTAATTTTATTTTGCTTTCTGTTAAAACGGCTTTAGCCATTAAATAATCTTCAAACAATAAAATGGGATCCCTACTCTTCCAGTAAGCTTCTTCGGTTTTTGGTCTGTATCCCCATCCCATTTGTTCGTCATTACCAGCTCCAGCATGATGTCCGTATTTTCTGTAAGTTTTGCATTCAACTAGTGTGGGGCCTTCCCCTTTTCTTGCTCTTTCTACTGCTTCATTTACAGCTTCATATACTGCTAATACATCGTTACCGTCAACCGTTACACCAGGGATAGAATAAGATTTAGCCCTATCAGAAATGTTTTCTACCGATAATGAATATGAAACTGGAGTAGTCATTGCGTATTGATTGTTTTCACAAACATAAACGATGGGTAATTTCCAAATTGAAGCCATGTTTAAGGATTCGTGAAAGACACCTTGATTGGATGCCCCATCTCCAAAGGTACAAACAGTAACGGTATTTAAGTTTTTCTTTTTTTGAGCAAAGGCAGAACCTGTAGCTAGTGGAATACCAGCTCCAACTATTCCATTCATTCCAATCATTCCGTTTTTAAAGTCAGCGATATGCATTTCTCCGCCTTTTCCTTTACAATAGCCAGCAGGTTTACCGAATAGTTCAGCAAAAAGATATTTTGGATCCCCACCCTTTGCTAATACTGTGCTTATCCCTCTATGAGACGGAGCATAATGGTCTTCTGGTAGCAAGTTTTTACATATTCCTACTGGAATGGCTTCTTGCCCGCTACCTGACAATAAGGTTCCAATCTCTCCTTTGAATGAAAGTTCTACAGCTTTTTCTTCAGTTTCTCTTAAGAGAAGCATTTTTTCGTACATCCATAATAAATCACTGCTTTTTAACATTTTATTTCCCTCCTTAAAAGATTAGTTTTACGTACTTTACAAACTCTGAAACTTTTTGTCAGCGTCCCACTGCTTTATAGCCCACAATTAAGAATCAAATTACACTGCATTTTTATTCTTTTTATTCTTCAGTTTCTATTTCGCCAATTTTTTGGTTAGGCTTTATTGTGTCTCCTTCTTGAGCATATGTTTTTATCAAAACTCCGTCAGCTGGTGCCTCAATATCGTTTGTAATTTTTGATGTCATTACTTGAACCAAAGGTTCGCCTTTTTTGACCGTTTCTCCCTCATTTTTATACCATTTAACTAACTCTAACTCTTCTACTCCCATTCCTAATTTTGGCACTAAAATTTCAACTGTCATGCAATTTCTCCTTCCTTTTTTGTTTTATTATTTTCGATAAAATATGGTGGAAATACGTGGGCCCTTGTTTCTGCATATTTTTCTAGTTCTTCTTTCGTATAAGTGTATGTGTTTTCTTTAAAAAAAACGAGATCGCTGACATTTTTTCTCAATATTTCATAAACTTTATCGGGTTTTTTAAAGATAGCTGCATTACATTGGGGGGTTCTATAATGAATTGGAACAACTACCTTTGGTTGAAGCTGGTTGATAATCGACATAGCTATTTCCAAACTAGGTCCTGGGAAACCAGATAACGGAACAAACAAAATATCTACCTTAGCTATCTCATCCTCAATCAATTTTTTGTCCAAAAGGTGGCCTACATCTCCCAAATGACAAACTGTGATTTCTTCTGCTCTTATGAAGAAAACGATATTCTTTGTTCTAAAATTCGCATGTTTTGTTTCAATTCCACTAATATCTATGCCATCAATGTTTTTTTGCCCACCCTCTCTTATTACTACTTTAGGGTTTTTAGCAGCTTTCAGATTATTATGATCGGGATGATTATGAGTAATTAAGAGTATGTCTGCTTCTTCATCAACAGGGTCGTATTTCATTCTCATTGGCCACATTCTCATCGTAGCAGTAGATTTAAATGGGTCTATGAGTATTTTTGTATTGTTTTCTGTAGTTATAAGTATGCAAGAATGTCCTAACCATTTTATTTCCATATATACAACCTCTTCATTCAGAATTTCCACAAAAGCTTTATGGGTTCTCTTCCAAAAAGTGTGGGTAGAAAAAATGAAATATGAACAAATGATTAAATAATCTGGTATCATGTAAGA
>NZ_JBSVZD010000030.1:0-24034 GCF_054051725.1 Petrotoga sp. DB-2
TCTTACATGATACCAGATTATTTAATCATTTGTTCATATTTCATTTTTTCTACCCACACTTTTTGGAAGAGAACCATCGATATTGATAAATAACTTTTTATTAAATTGTTTTACAACAGGCATAACATCTTCTAAAATCAATATGGATCCCGTAAGCAAAAAAATGATAGGGGATTCAGTTTTTAAGGCATCATCTAAGTCATTTAAATCTCTGATAGCAGGAATTATCGTATTTTTATTGATTAAATTACATAAACCTTTCATATTATCTCCTTTTAAGGTACTTTTTTGTTTCTTATTTTTTCCTATTGACACTTCTAGTAGCTATTATATCACTACCTGTGTCTAATATATTTTGTATTACAACGTCCCCTCTTTTGATGGGTGCTTTTACCTTTGTCTTTTTTAATACTTTCATTATATCTTGCATAAGTCTTAACGGGACAGGTTTATCAGACCTAACCGAAGCCATTGGAATTTTTCCATCTTCTACTTTAACGCTTGTTACAACCACTCTTAAGGGATCGGTGATTTCTTGTTTTACAAATTCTAAACCTCTTTCACATCTGTTCCCCTTAACTTCTACAATTTCTATTTCATCCGAATCTGTATAAACAACGTTTATTTTACATCCTAAAGGGCATTGTGTACAAACTATTTTCTTCTTTTTGTATTCAACCGAGTTCACGTGCACTCACCTCTATCTCTTTCAAATCCTTATCTTTAAATGGTTTTATGGAAATTTCGATCATTTCAGAAGGTCTGGCTTCTTCTTCCACCCTCTTAATTCCAAGAGGTTCTACTGTAACTTCTGCTCTTTTGAAAGTTTTTGAAACTCTAAGGTACAACTTTGTTCTTTCGTTGGGATCTATATACATTGGGTGCAATATATTTATATTTTTACCTTTTTTAACTTTTACCTTTTGTTCAGGAAAGTACTGATTTTGTGCATAAAGAGCAGCATATTTACCAGCTTTTTCCCCTTCTCTTGAAACATAGTCCACTAAGTCAAACACAACTGTACAGTTCCCAGCTGCAAAGATCCAATCTTCAGAGGTTTGATTCGTATTGGATGTAATAAATCCGGGGCATGTTTCAACAAATTTCACAGGATCAGTTAAAGGTATAAGGCCAACGGATGTTATGAGGGCATCCACGTTAAATACCTTTTCCGTGTTTGGAATAACTTGCCTATTTTCATCAACTTGAGATACGTAAACTTTACTCAATCTCTTATTCCCTTCGACTCTTGTGACGGTATGGGAAAGATACAATGGGATATTATAATCTCTTAGACACTGTTGAACGTTTCTTTCCAACCCACCTGGATATGGCAAAATTTCTACAACACCTTTTACTTCTATTCCCTCTAAATGAAGCCTGCGAGCCATTATCAATCCAATATCTCCAGAACCAACTATCAAGGCGCTATTAGCTGGCTTGAGATTTTGAAGGTTGATGTATTTTTGAGCTACTCCTGCAGTAAAAATACCAGCAACCCTATCTCCAGGAACCGCAAGTGAATTAAAATGTCTTTCTCTTGCCCCTGTTGCCATAACTAAGGCCTTTGTTTTTATCTCATGTATCCCTTTATGATTCACAAAAGTCAATTGTTTATCTTTATTAACATTCAACACAAAGGCACTGTTCAATATTTTTACATTCGTATTGGCTAATTCTTCTTGAAGCGTTTCTTTGAATTCTGGACCGGTTAAATCTTTTCTATAATAATGTATCCCAAAACCATTGTGAATACATTGATTTAAAACTCCACCGTTTTCTTCTTCCCTTTCTATAAGAATAACGTTTGCACCATTTTTATCTGCAGCCTTAGCAGCGGCCATTCCTCCTCCGCCACCACCTAATACAACAACATCTGTTTCGTATTTCATATTGTTCTCACCTCGGAATTTATTATCCACGAACCTTTTTCATTTTGAAGTATTTCTTCTGGTCTTAACCCTGTCTCTTCGGAAATTATTTTCAATATCTTTGGTATGCAAAAACTTCCTTGACATTCTCCAAAGGAGGCTCTTGTAGCAAATTTAACATCATCTAAAGTTCTTGCACCGTTTTTTATAGCCTCTTTAATCTCCTTTTTTGTTATTTTGTTACAATAGCAGATCATTTCTCCAGCATCGGGATCCTCTTGAATGGCTTTTCCCCAATAGTCGTAATCCTTTTCCGCTAAATGTGGAATTTTTTCAATATGATTGATGTAATTTTTCCTTTTTTGTAAATTAATATGCAACTTTTCTTGAATAAGATATTCAACAACATACTTAGCAATAGCAGGTGCAGCGGTTAAGCCAGGGGATCTTATACCAGAAACATGTATAACATTCCCTTTCCCTACATCGATATGAAACTCTTTTCCTTTTGTCTCAGCCCTTAGACCGGCAAATGTTTTAACTACATTCCTTGAAAAATCTAAAGTTGGAACCAATCTCAAAGATTTTTCTTTGACTTCTAAAAGCCCCTCTTGAGTCGTAGAAAGATCTTGCTTTGATTCTATATTTTGAGCAGTAGGACCAGCTAAATAACCACCGTCTACCGTTGGCATAACCAAGCAACCCTTTGTTATTTTGGAAGGAGTAGGAAATATAACTGAATTTACGTATTTCACATCTTTACCTAAAAGAATATATTCGCCTTTTCTTGGAAAAATATAAGGAACTTCATCTCCAAAGAATTTCGCTACTTCATCTGCATATAATCCTGCGGCGTTAATAACTAAATCAGCTATATAAGTGCTTCCATCTTCAAAAAACAATTCAAACTTGTTATCTTTCTTTTTCACTTCAACAAGTTTTTTGTTTTTTAAAACTTTTCCTCCGTTAATCTCTACCGATCTTGC
Source organism: Petrotoga sp. DB-2 (assembly GCF_054051725.1). NCBI lineage: Bacteria > Thermotogati > Thermotogota > Thermotogae > Petrotogales > Petrotogaceae > Petrotoga > Petrotoga sp. DB-2. The sequence continues at coordinate 2,858 of NZ_JBSVZD010000030.1, forward strand.
AGCCTGAATAACTGTTTCCCACGGCTCAGTCACACCTGCTATTGGGCAATAAAAGGATTTTAAAGCACTTTTATTTAAATTTGGTTCCATTTTGAATAGTTCTGCCTTATCTAAAATCTCGTATTCCTTGACCCCGTTTTTAATTGCTCTTTCTACCAACTCATCGATTGCCTTTAACTCTTCCTCGTTCAATGCGACAACATGTGATCCAACTCTTTTTACTTCTACAGAAAGTTCCTGTGATATCTCATCGTATAATTTATTACCCTTATAACAGAATTTTGCTCTCAAAGTTCCTGGCTCATCATCATAGCCACAATGGATTACAGCAGAATTACCTTTTGTAGTTCCTGCAGCAATTCGATTTTTTGCTTCAAATATGTAAACATCTTCTATATATTTGTTAATTTCTCTTGCGATTAAACTTCCTATTATTCCAGCACCTATAACCGCTATCAATTTTTACCAGCCTCCTAATATTATAAAAAAACCATACCCTTTACGAAATAATTTCGCTTTAGGATATGGTTTTCTCTTATTCTCCACCATTTTATTATTAACTTTTACTCCCAATATATTCTAACATGTTAAAATTAAATAAAAGTTAACAGGCTTACTATCATTTGATTATTTTTCTTCAATCCAATTTTTTGCTCTTTCAACGGCTCTCTTCCACCCTGCGTACAATCTTTCTCTTTCATCCTCCGCCATTTGAGGAGTAAAAAGGGCATCCCGTTTCCATTTTCTTAGTAATTCTTCTTGACCATTCCAATATCCGACAGCCAAACCTGCTAAATATGCTGCTCCTAAAGCCGTCGTCTCGTTGACTACCGGTCTTTCTACCTCTACTCCAAGAATATCCGACTGGAACTGCATTAAGAAATTATTTAATGCGGCACCACCATCTACACGCAGAGTCTTAAGTTTTATACCCGAATCAGCCTCCATCGCTTCAAGAACATCTCTTGTTTGATATGCTATAGATTCCAAAGTAGCTCTAACAATGTGTGCCTTCGATGAACCTCTTGTTAATCCAACGATGGTACCCCTTGCATACATATCCCAATAAGGTGCTCCTAGTCCTACGAATGCAGGTACCACATAGACACCACCATTATCTTTTACTTTAGTTGCATAATATTCTGTATCTGCGGCGCTATCAACTATCTTTAATTCATCTCTAAGCCATTGAACAGCAGCACCCGTAACGAAAATGGATCCTTCCAAGGCATAGTTAACCTTCCCGTTAATCCCATAAGCTATTGTAGTTAATAAACCATGCTTAGATTCAATAGGTTTTTCTCCAGTGTTCATTAACATGAAACAACCAGTCCCGTATGTGTTTTTTGCCATACCTTTCTCGTAGCAAACTTGACCAAACGTAGCAGCCTGCTGATCCCCTGCTATTCCAGCAATGGGTACTTCTGCGCCAAATACATCTGCATCGGTATTACCATATATTTGACTCGAAGGTTTTACCTCTGGCAAAAGGGAAGAAGGAATGTCTAACTCTTTAAGAAGAGCTTCATCCCATTTAAGCTCGAAAATATTGTATATCATTGTTCTTGAGGCGTTAGTATAATCAGTTACATGAACTTTTCCATTTGTCAACTTCCAGATTAACCACGTATCTATAGTTCCGAATCTGAGTTTTCCAGCTTCTGCTTTTTCTCTGGCTCCTTCAACGTTGTCCAAAATCCATTTAATTTTGGTTCCAGAAAAGTAAGCATCTACCATAAGACCTGTCTTATGTTTGATTGTTTCTTCTAAACCTTTCTCTTTCAAATTATCGCAAATTTTTGAAGTCCTTCTATCTTGCCAAACGATCGCATTGTGAATAGGTTTCCCTGTTTCTGCATCCCAAATGACGGTTGTCTCTCTTTGATTAGTTATACCGATCGCACTGATCTGACTACGGTTAATATTCCCTCGGGCCATGGCATCTGCTATAACTCCCATCGTAGTTGCCCAAATTTCATTGGGATCATGCTCTACCCATCCGGGTTTAGGATAATACTGCATAAACTCTTGCTGTGCTACACTAACAACATTCCCATCATGATCAAAAATTATTGCCCGAGAACTTGTAGTACCTTGATCGATTGATAAAATATATTTTTCCATTAATAACCCTCCTTACATATTATTTGTTTATACGTTCTTTAAAAACTCTAACATACTAAAAATATAATACTTTTCTCAAGACTTTCATTATATTCTGAAAGCTTTGTTTTTCTAAATCCAAGCAGCTAAGAATAGTTTGTAAACCCATGCACCAATTATTCCACCTACTATTGGCCCCCAAATAGGAATTACTAAACCATAAGACCAGTCAGAGTCTCTTTTCCCTGGTATGGGTAAAATAGCATGAGCAATCCTTGGTCCAAGATCTCTAGCAGGATTAATGGCATACCCAGTAGGCCCACCTAAACTCAAACCTATAGACCAAACCAAAAATCCAATTAGAAGAGCTCCTAAAGCGCCTGTTGAATTATACTCATTATTTATTCCTAAAACACCAATTAATAACATAGCAGTACCTATTGCTTCAGTGACGAAATTCCATCCAAATTTCCTTATGTTAGGCATCGTCGAAAAAACCGCTAACTTATCGTCAGCACTTTCTGTTTCAGCAAAATGTTCTTTATAAGAAAGATATACCAATACAGCTCCAACAAAAGCTCCTAGGATTTGGGCAATTATATACCCTGGTACTAAGGACCACGGAAAATCACCAACTGCTGCCAAACCAACAGTTACTGCTGGGTTAATATGAGCTCCGCTTACCCATCCAGTTATATAGACCGCCATCGCAACCGCAAATCCCCAACCCGTTGTTATAACAATCCATCCCGAACCTTGGCCTTTTGATTTTTTTAATACTACATTTGCCACTACACCATCACCTAGTAATATCAGTATCATAGTTCCAAAGAATTCAGCAAGATATTTTGCCATTGTTACCCACCTCTCTTTAATTTTAATTTTAGATTTACCTACTTACCTTATGTCTGGCGCCAGAAGGTACTAATACTGCAATTACAGCTACTAACTTTTTAAAACATGACACTTCCTACTTCATTGAAACTTTTCTTTACGCGCAAAGAAAATAATTTCAATATTCATTACTTTTACTTAACATTTTCACTTCAAAACAAAAAACCTTAATAAATATATCTATATATTGCTTCGAGCCGCTACTCACTCCGCAATATATCAATATTTACTAAGGTTTTCTCTTCTTCTCCACCTTATTGCTTTTATTAACTTTAAGTCTTAAACCTAATTTCAATGTTTCACTATTTTACAATTTTCATAATTTAGGAACTTTCGAATTAATTATATATTAAAGTTTTTATATTGTCAATGTCAATTATAACCATTTCCGACCAATTACAGTCATTTATCATCGATTAGAGACATTTATCTACTAAATACTTAGTTTTTCTTTCTTTTTATAAAAAATTCAATTTATCTTTTTACTTTTTGGAGATAATTTTTCACTTCTCTGGTAGTTTTTAGTTGAAGAATATTTTCCATTTCTTTTTCAGCATCTTTTTTAGTCCATTTTTCTAAAGATTCTTTGATCTTTGGTATTGAAAGTGCACTCATACTAAATTCATCTAGACCTGCGCCAAGAAGAAATGGCAATAAAAGTTCATCCCCTGCCGCTTCTCCACACATACCCACCCATATGCCTGCTTTATGTCCTTCGTCTATTATTTTCTTAATGAGTCTTAAAATTGCGGGATGATAAGCTGAATAAAGATCCGCTATTTTCTCGTTTGTCCTATCAACTGCCAGTGTATATTGAATTAAATCATTAGTACCAATGCTGAAAAAATCTACTTCTTCTGCCAAGATATCTGCTATCGTAACAGCTGCAGGTGTTTCAACCATTATACCAATTTCTATATTCTCATTATATTCCAAACTTTCATTATCCAATTCCATTTTAACTTCGTTAAAAATGTCTTTAGCTTGCTTAACTTCGTCTAGAGAAGAAATCATTGGAAACATTACACTTAGATTCCCGAATTTACTTGCACGAAGTATCGCCCTTAACTGCGACTTAAAAATATCAGTTTTATCAAGACATAACCTAATTCCTCTATAACCTAAAAACGGATTCATTTCCTTAGGTAGATCCAAATAAGCAACTTCCTTATCAGCGCCAATGTCTAGTGTTCTTATGACCACACGATTTTTCTCCATCTTTTCAGCTACTTTTTTATATACTTCAAATTGTTCCTCTTCAGAAGGAATTTCTGCTCTATTCATGTACAAAAACTCAGTTCTAAATAAACCAATCCCTTCCCCACCATTTACCACCACAGCCTCTAAATCATCAATATTACCTATGTTTCCAACCACTTCTATGGCTATTCCATCTTTAGTCTTAGCCTTTTTATTACTATAAACAGCTAATCTTTCGAGTTCGGTTTTATATTCAATAATTTTTTGTTTATATATTTCCAGTGTGTCTTTATCTGGATCTAAATAAACTTCACCACTATTTCCATCAACAATCAAAAGAGAATTATTTTGAACTTTATCTAAAAGTGTTTCACCCAAACCAACAACAGCAGGTATGCCCAGAGATCTGGCTATTATAGAAGCATGGGAGGTCCTTGATCCATCTTTAGTTACAAAAGCAAGAACTTTTTTGGTATCTAACTGTGCAATTGAAGATGGGCTTAACTCTTCTGCAACTATTATAACTTCCTTATCTAATGCGTCAGGGAGTTCCTTATTACCTAGAAGTATATTTATTACCCTTTTTCCTATATCTTTTATATCAGCTCCACGCATTTTGAGATATTCGTCTTCCATATCCTCAAACATCTCTGCATATTGTTCAATAACTTGCTTTACAGCAGCAGGAGCTGAACATTTACCTTCCCTAATTTTACTTTCAAATGCAGATATTAACTCAGGATCATTCAGCATCATTATATGTGCATCAAAAATTTTAGCTCTCTCCTCGCCAATTTCTTTCCCAATATTATCCTTTATTATTTTTATTTCTTCTTTTGCTTTTTCTATAGCGTTATGAAGTTTATCAATCTCGTCATTTATTCGATCTTCAGATATTGTCTCTATTTTGACATCACTTTTTTCTTTCTTAAGAATTAATGCTTTACCGATAACAACACCAGGAGAAGCTGCAATTCCTTTCATTTCCATTTAGTTTGCCACCTCTTTATCCTCTTTAAGCATTTCAACAGTAATAAATTTTTCTATTTCTTTGATAGCTTCTTCGGCATCTTCACCATCAGCTCTTAAAATTATTTCATTTCCCTGGGTAACACCTAAACTCATAACTCCAATTATGCTTTTTGCACTCACTTTCTTTCCATTAAAAATTATTTCGATATTTGATTTAAATTTAGATGCTTTTTGTACAAGCTGCGCAGCAGGTCGTGCATGCAACCCAATTTTATTTTTGATCACTACTTTTTTTTCTTCAACCAAATTAAATCATTCCTTTTTCACTATTGTTATTATAAACTCTAAAAAACTTACCTTATGGTTAACAAAAATTTAAATATAAATTCTATTGTTTCTTTTTAATAACGTTCGGCGATTCAATTGAAGATACTATGTTGGAAAGTTTTTCCCCAATACTTGCTTCTACTGTAGCAAATATTGCTCCTTCTACTATTGGAGCGTCTGCTAATATTATTTTTTTCTTAGTATCTTCATCAAACCTATCTATTATCATATTTATATTCATCACGGCACTACCTAAATCAGCTAGAACAATTACACCATCTTCTTTATTTATTTTTTTTAATGATGCATAAATTGCATCAGGGTCTGTACCTATTTCTCCTTCTTTAGTACCACCAACTGCCAATATTTCAACATCGCCTTGTTTCATCTGCTCGGCTAATTTTTTGGTACCTGCTGCTATTTCTTTACTATGAGAAACAATCAAAATACTAACCATCTTTTCACTCCATTTCAGAAATTAATTCATCAACGATTACTTTTATAATTAAATAGCTCGAAGTTGCTCCGGGATCTTGATGCCCTTTACTCCTTTCACCTAGATAACTAGCACGCCCCTTAGTAGCCAGCAAAGGAATTGTTGCCTTCATTCCTTCTTCAGCAGCTTTTTTACATTCTTCAAGAGCTCTTTCTAAAGATAAACCTTTTACTTTACTTTCACGAAGAGCATTCACTGCCGGAATAATGGTATCTAACATAGTTTTTTCTCCTTGCTGAGCTTTTCCTAGTTTTTGAATACCTTCTATTATGGTCTCACCAATCTTTATGAAAGAATCAATATCAAAATCTGAATCAGGAATAATCTTGCTAATATTTAAAAAAGCAGTTCCATATAATGGCCCAGAGGCACCACCTACAGTTGATATTAAAGTCATTGCAACAGTTTTAACTAAGTCACTATTATTTTTGAAACTATCATCCTCGATTTTTTCTTTTACCTTTTTGAAGCCACGGGCCATATTTATACCATGATCTGCATCGCCAATTGCAGCGTCTAATTCGGTTAAATAATTTTTATTTTCTATGAGTACATCTGCAATTTTTATAAATATATCTTTAATTTTTTCTGAAGTGACCTTAATTTTTTTTGACATCAGATAGTCCTCCATATCTAAAATTTATCATGGTCTTTAATAATTTCATCTTCTCCTGAAAGGCATTTTTAGAGACTGGATCTCCAAACAACATCTCTACTCCTTTCATCTATAAATTAAAAAAATAAACATCTTTTTGTAATCTTTATTGATAACTTATTCAATTTTCACAAGATTTTTTCCCAATTGTTTATAAGGTTCATTTCATCAAATTTATATCAGTGGGAGCATCTAATAATTCTTTTAATTCTTGGTCAAGTTTTAACAGTGTTATTGACATTCCTGCCATTTCCAACGATGTCATAAACTCACCAACGAAGTTTTTATAAACTTTGATACCTCTATTTTCTAAAACTTGGTGGGCACGTCTATTTGCAATAAATAACTCCATTAAAGGAGTCCCGCCCATACCGTTGACCATTAACGCAACTTCATCACCGTTTTCAAAATTTATGTCAGACAATATACTACCTAATAAATCGTCTACTATTTCATCTGCCTTTTTAACCTTCGTTCTTTGTGTACCAGGTTCTCCATGAATCCCAATTCCTAGCTCCATTTCATCTTCCTCTAGTTTAAAAGTGGGTTCTTCGGCAGAAGGAACTCTACATGGATATAAAGCCATTCCCTTAGTTCTGACATTAGAGATAACTTTTTCTGCAGCTTTTTTAACTTCAGAAAGCTCGGCACCGGCAGCAGCTTTAGCTCCAGCAATCTTATGAACGAATATTGTACCAGCTACACCTCTACGTCCCGTTGTGTACAAACTATCTTCAACCGCTACGTCATCATTTACAACTACATGTGCAACTTCGATTCCTTCTGCTACAGCCATATCCTCAGCCATTTCAAAATTCATTACATCACCCGTATAGTTTTTAACAATTAGCAAAACTCCTTTCCCACCATTTACAGTCTTGATTGCTTCAAATATTGCATCTGGTGTTGGAGAAGTAAATACATCTCCTGCTACAGCTGCATCTAGCATTCCTTCACCCACATAGCCTGCATGAGCGGGTTCATGTCCACTGCCACCACCGCTAACAAGTGCAACTTTCTCTAATGGAGCATCCTTTCTAACTACTACATTGTAATTATCAAGTTTTCTTAGTTTTGAAGGTTTCGCCTTAACTATTCCTTCAATCATTTCTACTACTACATTTTCTGGATCGTTAATCAGTTTTTTCTTCATCTTTATTACCCCCTTAAATTATTTATTTTATCTTGCTCACTCTGAAAATTTTAAAGTGAATTTTATTTTCATTTAAAACTTGCTTTAGGAAGCATTATCAATAGTGAAACAGTTAATGATACTAATTCCGTTAAAACATGACACTTCCTACTTCATTGAAACTTTTCTTTACGCGCAAAGAAAATAATTTCAATATTCATTACTTTTACTTAACATTTTCACTTCAAAACAAAAAACCTTAATAAACATATCTATATATTGCTTCGAGCCGCTACTCATTCCGCAATATATCAATATTTACTAAGGTTTTCTCTTCTTCTCCACCTTATCGCTTTTATTAACTTTAAGTCTTAAACCTAATTTCAATGTTTCATTATTTTACAATTTTCATAATTTAGGAACTTTCGAATTAATTATATATTAAAGTTTTTATATTGTCAATGTCAATTATAACCATTTCCGACCAATTACAGTCATTTATCATCGATTAGAGACATTTATCTACTAAATACTTAGTTTTTCTTTCTTTTTATAATTTATAAAAACTGGCTATAACCTTTTTTACTCAAATCAATTCTTTTTTTAATTCAATTATTTCTTTTTCTAATTCTTCTTTTATTGTTTCATTCTCTCTTTTTGCCTCTAGATATTCTCTTAATTTTTCATGTCTTCGAGGATTTAAAGGATATCTAGCAGCCGCAATTATTCCTAAAACCAATAAAATTATCGGAACGAAAGAGATTATAAATCTCAACGCAAACAAAAAACTCTCAGGTTGAAGCTGTTCTACTCCGTCTATTGGGTTAACAAATCCTGATAGCCCCAATGAAAAGGTAACCCCTGCAACTGCCAAGCCAGATGCCACTTTTCTCACAAACGTCATCAAACCACTTAAAGTACCCTCTTCTCTTTTACCGAATTTTAATTCAGCAACATCGGTTACATCCCCAAATATAGTATGAGGCATAACTGCAACCCCTGAAACTCCCGCTCCTATTGTTGCCGCCATTAAAATTATGTGGGACATAGTTACATCAGGAGGCAACGTAAAAAGAATGAATCCCGCAACACACCATACTAATGCACCTAAAATATATGAGATATTTTTGGATGTCTTTTTAGCAATAAAGGCATAAAATGGGATAAAAACAATTTCGGTTATGAAAAGAGCACCTAACGCTATGGGAAGTAGGCCTTCATTTCCAATATAATACTTAGTATAATAGGCAAAGATAGTTGAGACTACATCTATCGATAAATATGCAAAAAGATACATAGCAATAAGGAGCCGAAAACTCTTGATTTTAAAAGGTTCAAAAAACATATTGAAAAAGTTGAAGGTACTTTTTTCTTTAGAGAATTCTTTTCTTTCCTTGGTGAATAGAAAAACACCTATCCATGGAATTGAAAAGATCAAGCCAAAGGTTATTGCCATCATTATATAACCTGTTCTGATATCAGAAAAAGCATTCACTATTAACATTGGAAGCACTGCACAAACCAGCCCTGCCGCCAATGAAAATGCAAGCCTATAGGAATTTAAAGATGTTCTTTCATGGTAATCTAAGGTTAGTTCTGCCCCTAAAGCAGTGTAAGGAGTCATAACCATTGTATAAACGGTTGTAAAAGCTATGTATGCAATTAGTGCGTAAATGAATTTCCCCAATTGATTAGGAAAACTTGCCGGATACCAAAGAATGAAAAAAGATATAAAGACCAAAAAGGTTCCTGCCAACAAGTAAGGTCTTCTTCTGCCAAACCTAGTTCTTGTATTATCTGTAATGAATCCCATCAAAGGATCTGTAACGGCATCCCAAATCTTACCAATCAAAAGAATGGGAGCAATATACTGCATTTTCAGACCAATGACATCGGTAAGGAATATAGCGTAGAAAAAATTTATTATGTTGAAAGCACCACCACCAAAAATATCCCCCGACGCATAGAATAACTTAGTTTTCAAAGGTAGTTTTTCACTTTTCACTTTTCCATCTCCTTTATGGAATTAATAAGAAAAGATTTTTAAACCTTAATTACCCAATTTAAATAAGTTCTTTATCTCCTGGTTGGATAACTCAGTTATCCAACTTTCTCCCGTTTTTATGATATTTTCAGATAACTCTTTCTTTTTTTCTAGCATCTCGTTTATTTTCTCTTCAAATGTTTCTAAGGTGATGAATCTGTGAACTATCACGTCTTTTGTTTGACCAATCCTGAAAGTTCTATCTGTTGCCTGACTTTCCACTGCCGGATTCCACCAGAGATCATAATGTATAACGTGGTTTGCAGATGTTAAATTTAATCCAGTACCCCCAGCTTTTAAAGACAAGATCATAATCGGATATCTATGCTTTGTTTGAAAGTCGCCGATCATTTTGTCTCTCTTTTTTCTGTTGAGCCCTCCATGAAAAAATAGAGGTTCTATCTTAATGTTATCTGTAAGTATCTTCGTTAATATATCTCCCATCTCTTTGTATTGTGTGAAAAGTACTACTTTTTCGTTGTTGTCTACAATATTTTGAAGTAGGTCCAATAATTTCTCTGTTTTACCAGAATCATCCGGTAAAGGAACTCCTTTTTTAGTGTAGTTAACAGGATGATTGCAGATCTGTTTGAGTGAGGTCAACATTTTAAGTATTAATCCTTTTCTTTGTATGCCGTCAGCTTCCATCTTTTCCAACTCTTCTTCTACGTGTTCAACAACTTCTTTGTAAAGTGCAATTTGTGATGGCTTTAAGTAAACATATTCGTCGTATGTGAACTTTTCTGGAAGGTCTTTAATGATATTTTTATCAGTTTTAATTCTTCTTATCAAAAATGGGTTTATCAAACTTTGTAATCTTTTGGTTGCTGTTGTATCCCCATATTTTTCAATAGGTTTTGCGAAGGTTTCTATAAAACGATTCTTTCCACCCAAATATCCAGACATAAGGAAATCGTATAAGCTCCATAACTCGGTTAATCTGTTTTCTATGGGGGTCCCTGTCATTGCGATCCTCTTTGGAGCGTGGAGAGCTTTTACCGCTTTGGTTTGTTGTGTATCTGAGTTTTTTATGTTTTGTGCTTCGTCTATAACAACCATTGAAAATTCTTTTTTTGTTAGAAATTCAACGTCGTTTCTCACAACACTGTAAGTCGTTATAATTACATCAGAATTATTCTCAAACTTCCTATCACTTCCATGGTAAATACTTACATTCAAAGTAGGTGCAAATTTTTCACACTCTTTGTACCAATTTCCAACAAGTGTCGTTGGACAAACCACTAAAACCGGATTCTCTAAAGCTTTTTCTTCTTTCATTTTGAGAATTACAGAAATAACTTGAACCGTTTTACCCAACCCCATATCATCTGCTATACAGACGTTGAAACCTTTTCCTAAATTCGTGTACAACCATCTGAATCCAGTTTTCTGATAATGCCTTAACTCCGCATTAAGATTTTTTGGCAACCTTACTGGAGAAACTTTTCTCAACTCTTCTAAAAACTTTTGAAGATTGTTATCCAATATCACGGGGAGACCGTTCATCTCTTGTGAAAGTATAACTTTCAGAGTTTCAAAGTCTGAGGTTAAGTTTATATTCTTGACCTTTTCCATAATAGACTCAAACTCATTGGCACCTAAAAACACGTAATTTTCTTTTATCTTAACTATCCCTTTTGATTTTTTTGCCAACTTTTCGAACTCTTCAAGTGAAATTTCTGAATCTCCTATGAGTACGGTGTAATTGAATCGTATGAGCTTGGACAAAGATAAAAAGGATACATGACTGCCTGTAGAGTTTGCTTTTAAAACGAGTTTTGGCCTTGAAACCTTTTGAAGTCCTTTTGGAGCTAGTATTTCAACGTTCAGAAGTTTTAATATGGGCATGGCATTTATCATTATTTCCGATAACTGTTCCGTATTGACCACTATTTTAGAACTTTTCTTCTTTAAAAACTCGCCAAAGAATTCCGCGTATTTTGCAATAGTTACTATCTCTTTCAAGACCTCTGACTTTCCATCTTCTTGACTCTCAAAGAAAGTTTTTATATCTTGGTAAGTATCAAAAGGCTCATCTTTTCTGTAGATATCGAGTGATAGGTTGAAAAACAACTCTCCCATATCCTCTATACTTATAACTAATTGATACTTGCTTTGCCTCAAAAGTAAAGGTTCAAGATAGTTTTTTATACTTTCGAAGGTTCTTTTTTCTTCAAACTTTTGGGCGGTGTATACCTTGGATTCAAAGAACACATCGGTTATTTTATTCTTCACTTCTGTTTTGTAATACTTTTTTATAAGATATTTGATGTACTGGGATACAAGGTATTCAACAATCTTGTCCCTTTTCATGTACTGACCTTTTTCGTTGATTACTAGATCCACTGGAACGATAGAACTCAAATAATTAACGTAATCCTTTATATAATCGTTAAAGTAAACAGGTGAGTAATCGATAACGAAGTCTTCTTCGTTAATCTTTTGTGGAGTGGGGATAAATGCTTTCATATCGATAAGCTTGTATACGAAAGAAACCAATCTTTTTAAAAATAGTGATGCTTCACTGTCCTCATCGGTTTCCATAAGAGGTATCGATTCAAATAAATCAAATAAATCTTCGTAATGCACCGTATAATTGCCATTTTCTTTTTTACATTCTAATTCTTCTAACGGTTCACCTTCTAAAATAATATTGGGAGTAATGGGAGAATAAATAAATTTTATCTCTGTCTCTTTGAAATATGGGTTAAACCTTTCATCTACCTTCCCATCTTCTTCGCTTATAGCTTTCGATAAGTAATTGTACATACTCAATAGAAGGTTTTTAAAGTTTTTTCCATCATAAAAATAGGCTTCATCAGGTAGTAGGTTTATAACCTTTTCTATCTCATATTTTTCATACGAAGGATCTGGTTGTTCCATCGGTTGGGTAGGTTCTTCCTTTTTATCTGTAAAGATAGAATCAGAAATTTTTTCTGTCTCTTTAGCGATTTCTATCAAATCTTTCTTTTTCATGCCGTGCATTTCGAAGATCAAAAAAGGGTCTTTGTCTATCTCATCGGCTATTATATAGTAAACGGCTGCCAAATGTTTGCAAGGATTTGCCCAATCAGGACATGAACAATGTGCCTCTATCTCGTTCCAACTTTGCGGGAACAACTTTATTCCCATATCTTTGGTAATATCTAAAAGTTCTTCGGGAAGGTTCCCACCAATTAACATAGCAGAAAGGTCTAATCTTTCGCTTAGAATTTTTTTAATTTTTTCTTTCTCTTCTTCCGTAAAAACAGGCAAAGCTATCTTTTCTCTATAGGGATTCGGTCTCGTACCTTGAACCCTTGCTGATATTACAGAGTTTTTTTGAATTTTAATCTCCAAAACCGCCTCTTTTTTTGCGTAGCTTCTACCGCGGGGCAACCTATTAGTGTCCCTGTCGATATTTTCCAAGGCCTCAACCCATTTTTTGCCCCACCAACTTCTTCCAAAAACGTATTTTCCTCCCATTTTTCTTTTTTCTGCCTTCCTTCGTAATTACTTTTTAAGAAGGGATTTTGGAGAGCAACCTCCAAAATCCCTTGGTTTAGATTATGATCAATAATATTTAGGATTAGTTGGGATAAAATTAAACTTCTCAGGTACATTTTTATGTACCAAGAGTCTGATTGGCTTTCCATGGAAATCGCATTCTACCAAATTATGAGAAGAGTCGTAGATATGACTTTCTACTGTTTGAACCTCGAATCCTTCTTCTTTAATGGCTATTTCTTCAGGTCTAAAGCATAATTTGTAATTACCATCTTCTTTATCCACTTTTAATTTATTTAATACGTTGCCACCTTTGATTTCAACGTCTATTGTGTTCAATCCTAATCTGGAAGTAAGTTCCATAACTTTTAAGTTTGATGGGTTCTGGTAAACATCGAAGGTTTCTCCAAACTGTAAAAGCTCTCCGTCATCCAGTATAGCAAGATAATCACTTACCGACAAAGCATCTTCGGGATCACTGAAAACTGCTATCGTAGTTTTACCTAATTCTTTTATAAATCTTTTGAGCAAAGCTCTCATTTCTACGTGAAGCTTTCTATCCAACTGACTTAGTGGTTCATCAAGGAGTAACAACCTACAATCGTGTAATTTCTCTCTCCCAAAGGCGATCAACTGTTTAATACCTTCAGGCAATTCATCGGGCTTTATTTCTAAATAATTCGGTAAACCATCCAACTCTTCTGCCGCTTTTATCGCTATCTTATACACTTCTTTTTTCTTTTTTCCACCAATGTACAAAGGGAAACCTAAATTCAATTTTGTATCTAAATGAGGGAAAATGGCATAGTTTTGAAAGACAAAACCAACCTTCCTGTCTCTTGGGGAATACTTCTCTATCCTCTCGTCTCCAAAGATAATTGCTCCAGATTCAGTTTTATTCAAACCTGCAAGAGTTCTTAATAATACCGTCTTACCCGAACCTGAAGGCCCTAAAATAGATAAAACTTCTCCAACTGGTAATTCAAAGGAGATATTTTTTAACCTGAATTCACCTACTTGGGAGTTTAGATTTTCAACCTTTAAAGAAACATCATTGGTTACTTCAACCATTATTTTTCACCTCCTTTGCCAAGTAATAGAGCAAAAAGTGAGGTCACTTTTTCACTGAAATTATAACATATTTAATTTAAGTTTAATGTGAAGGCAAAACGTGGAACTAGCTCTACATTAAAGAATTCAACATGTTTTCAATATTATCAAACCAGTATTTATTATACTCCGAAAGCACTTTAGCAGGATCTTCTGGTTTCATTAATAGTTTTATTTTCACATTGAATTCGTTATATTCGAAAACTTTCTCTTTGCCATTTTCTTCGAATAATTTTTTATACCAATCGATTTTTCTATAAGCGCTTGAATGCTCAGTTCCTTTTGGATCCACAAAAAGAACATAATAGTTATTTCTTCTTTTTAGCCAGAAAATAAAATCAGGATAAAATTTACTCATTTTATTTATGTTGGGATTATAATATGGAATATAGATTTCATCTAAACTTTCATCTAATTTACTAAAAAACCACCAATCGAATTCTTTGAACTTATTGTTTTCTCTTTTCAAATAATTTTCAAGATCGCTTATAAACTTTACTTCACTTGGTACTTTTATAATATGGTTTATATACTTTATTTTTTCATCTTCAGATAGTATGAGTGGAACGTAATAGTGATTAGGAATATACTTTATTTTGATTCGTTGACCTCCACTTTCGAATTCTTCCTCCTCACTTATACTTTTCACTTTTTTTAAATATTCTTCCTGCGGTATTTCTCCATATTGTTCTTCTACTTCTTTCATAAACTTCGTAGAGTTTTTAACTTTTTCAATCTTATTTTGTATCTCGTAAATATCTCTCAAATACACCCTGATTTCCTTAAAATGATTTATTTCTTCATCTAATTCTTTGAGGCCCTGAAAGTCTTTCGGAGCAAGGTTAAGATAATTAAAAAACCTTTGAACAAGCAAATCTACATTTTTAATGGTTTTCTCTTTGATATTAAAATTGCTTCGTTCTTTTAGACTTCCCCTCAAAAATTTTATTTTCTTTGGTTCCGTTTCGTATCTCATTAGAAACACTCTATCATCGGTAATAAACTCACCTAATTTAGATAATAACTCAAGATCTTCAGAAGAAATTTCAAATTTTATCTGTTCTTTCCTTTCTAAAATAGGCACTTTTGATTGTTTGTAGATTGGTACAAGTAAATCTTTCTTTTTGATTTTGTCATTTTCAAAAAGTGTAAGCTGATTCTCGCCATCTTTTTTTCTTTCTTGTTCTAACTCTTGAACAACTGTTTCTAAAGCTTTTCTATTCGTTCCAAAGATAAATAGAGTCTCTATTGGTAAAACCTTGTTTTTAATTGCTTCGAACACTTCTTGATCTATTTCTTTGGCATTGTATAGTTGCAATATTCTTTTCCTCTTATTTCTTATAGGTTCTATTCTCACACCTCTACCAATAGA
Organism: Petrotoga sp. DB-2; assembly: GCF_054051725.1. Taxonomy (NCBI): domain Bacteria; kingdom Thermotogati; phylum Thermotogota; class Thermotogae; order Petrotogales; family Petrotogaceae; genus Petrotoga; species Petrotoga sp. DB-2. The sequence continues at coordinate 18,649 of NZ_JBSVZD010000030.1, forward strand.
TTGAAGAATAAATTTCTTTGCACTCTTATCAGTTCCTATGTTTATAAAATTAATTACATTAGGTCTGTTGGAATCCCAACCTTCGTAAAAACTTCGAGATCCCATAAGAATGTTAATATCAGATTCTTCCTTATTCAGATTTTCAAAATAACTTTCACCTTCGTATCTTTCCTGGAATTCATATCCTACTAACTCACTTTTTAACCATTCAGATATATTTCCTATTTTTATTAATGCAAACGGCGTATCGCTTGTTTTCAATTTAAAGGCTAACTCTTGGTTATTGGACTGTCTAATTATTATTTCAATTTCCCCATGAACGGTTGAATTAAATACATATTTTAATATTTCTTCTTTTGTTATACTCTTTAGTGTGGATTCTTCTATCTTTATTTTTTGGTCTTTTTCAAACATACAGTGTGGTTCTTTGCGTAACTCTTCCCAAAGCTCCTCAATAGCCACTTTTAGAATTTCAAGATCAATTTCTCCAACTGCTACTTTTTCAAGTTCTCTAAAAAATAATTTGAGATCTGCATCTTTAGTATTAACAGAATTAACTAATGTTAAAAGTAACGGTTTATGGTATAACCCAGCTTGGACATGGGTAATTTCTTCATAAAACTTTTTCACATAAGTTAGAAGAATCAATGATTTCAAAACTATCTTTTGTTTTTCTTCCTTGTTGTAATCTTCTTTATCGTTTTTAAATGCCCTTATCTCTTGTTTTAAAATGCTCAAATGCTTACCATATCCTGCGTTTATGAAACTTGAAAGATTAAATTCATAAGCACATGTAACTATATCTCTTGGATCTATGAACGTTGCTGAAGAATTAAACAAAAATCCATTTCTTGACATAATAGAATAAATATGTTGCCTTTTGGAATCTTCTTTATCTCCTTTATGAGCTTCGTCTAAAAAGATGTACCATTTTCCATCGTTGTCATAGTTTTTGAAATCTATAATCTTATCTTTTTGCTCGTCACTTAAATTATCAGATCTGTAATAAAAAATGCTTGTCCCAAATAATTGAGGATTTCGCTTTATCTCAGAGTATTCTTTTAACTCATGCAAATATATGTTATTTTCGTTAGATCTATTAAATTCATCCACATGTTTTTTAAGCTGCTCTATCAAATCATCCCTATGGGTTAAAACGAGAATATCGTGTGGAGGGATCTCCTTCCTGTTAATTAATTCTGATAAAATTTGAATTAGTTTTATGATAACAAGCGTTTTACCACTTCCAGTAGCCATCCAAAAACTCATACGATTGATAAAGTTCTCATAAGAGATCCTGTTATCATCTACTTGAGGGTAATATTCTGTTAAAAGTTTGTAGTTGCTTCTATTTGTCAATTTAAAATCAAAATCACTATCCAGGCCATTGTCTTTGTACCAATTAAAAAGCTTTTCTTTTCTTACTTTGTTCATCTCCAAACTTTCGTTATTTTGATAATCTACAAAATCCTCAAAATACTTCCATAATACCTTGATAGCATTTCTTACTGCATTTTGTTGATAATCCCAAAGAGTTTTGCTTTCTGAAAACCCTTCAAAATCAAAAGTATTCCACGTAACCGATAGCTCTTCAAATTGTATATTTTCTATTATATCTTGTAATAATGTTTCCAACCTGTTCACCACCAAATCAGAGGTTTTATAAGCTTATAATCCAAGTCTTTTAAATTTATTTTCTCACCATCTTCAAATTCCACGTAGTCCGAGTGAATCTTCTTTATCCATTTGCCGGTTAAGTTAGATAATGTTTCTGCGATGTCTATATTTTTATATAGCTTAGATAAATCTACTTTTACTTTATTGTTTTCATAATCAATCTCAAGAGCTTGGAGCATCTTTAAGTCTTTCATAAAAACATATTGATTGTATGGATCTTCATACGGATTATCAAAGAGTGTTGAATCTTCATATTTTACCCTTCTTAATGTGTCTTCATATTGCTCAAGTTCGTAGTATTTAAAAAAGCCACCTGCATTATTTTGATTGTACTTTTCTTTCACATCTTTTTCTTTTGAAATACCAGATTTATCATAAGCCAAAACTTTTTTCATTCTTGGTAAAACTACACTGTAAAAATGCTCTCCCATCTCAACACCAAGCCATTTTCTGCCAAGTTTGTGGGCAACGGCTGTGGTTGTGCCACTGCCCAGGAAAAAGTCCAAAACTAAATGATTTTTGTCAGAAGAACATTCAATAAATCTCTTTAATAATAATTCCGGTTTCTGTGTATTAAATGGCCAATATTCTTTATTAGAAGAAACTACTGTTGACCTTTGAGCAATTTGCCATACATCATCGATAAATTTATCTTCATACTCTTTGTAAATTATTTTTTCTTTATCATCCCTTTTTACTTTCAATTTTCCAGAATCACTATCCCATACACGAGTTGGTCTTTTAATAGGTTTATCGAGTTTTTCATTAATACGATTAAAAATTGATTCTGTTGATTTTGAATAGAATAAAATGTTGTTGTGGTTTATCGGGAATCTTTTAACGTTTCCTTGAAAATTGTCTGGATAATACCAGATGATCTCGTTCTCAAAATTTTCTTTACCAAAAATTAAGTTTAGTAAATTTCTTCCAAGATAATCTGCATTATGATCTAGATGCAAAAAAATATTCCCTTTTTTTCTAATAAAACTATGTGCAAGGGATAATCTATTTTCAAGTAATGTTAGCCAAGAAGAATCCAAGAATTTATCCATATAATCAAATTCTCTTCCAGTATTAAACGGTGGATCAATATATATTGTCTGTACTTTTTCTTTGAATTTAGGAAGAAGTGTGTTCAGTGCTTGATAGTTTTCACTCTTTATAAGCCAACCATCTAAGGAATTATCTAAATCATCAAAAAGACCTAAAATCTTGAGTTCTAAATCTTTGAAATATTTAGTGTCAATTGGGAGATGTTTATACTTCTCAGTTAATTGTTTCCCTGTTATAATGTTTTCTAAAATATTATTTTTGTTAAACTCAGTATCAATAATCCCTAACTCTTTCCATTCTTCTACTTGTTCTTCAAATTTTTCATGGTTCATTATCTTTTCTACAATTTCTATATCCTTCTCGGCTATCCTATCTAAAGTTATCACATAATTAGAATTTAAAACAAACTTGGGCTTGTTCCATATTTTTACTAACTCATCTTCAAATTGTGAAATGAAATCTATTATCTTAAAGGCTATGTCTTTTAGTACTTGCAATTCTTTTATTCTTTCTTCTGTCCATTCACTCTCTCCAGAAAAGACATACTGATATAACCAAATATTGAACTGTTCTTTCAAAAATTCTTTTGCATTCTTGTTTATAAAGTAATCTACTTCATTTTGTTTTTCAAAGACTCTGAAGGCTTTATTTAACTCCTCTTCAGTTGTTGTTATCCCTTCTTTTTTCAGGGATCTTAAAATGTCAACGATCTTTGTTTTTCTTCCTCTTTCCGAGTATAATACATTGAAAACAATTACTCCATCGTTTCTTCTTTCTTTAAACTCGTATATTATTTCTCTTTTTTCATTCGCTTTTTTATGCTCTAATGTCGAAACATCAAAATAATACTTGTACTTGTCTATTTCTACTTCTAAATTTTTGAATAATCTATCTGTTTTAACATAATACAGCATGTGTGTTTTCCAGAATAAGATAACATCTTTATCGTCTGTATATACCTTTTCGTAGACATTTTGATGAAATGGTGTGTACCTGAAGTAGATTGAACCTGTTTCAGAGAAGTAGCGATTGAAGAATGTATAAAGTTTATCAAATAATTCTCCCCTGAACTTAGGAAATGGTTTTAAGGCATCATCTATATCTTTTTTAAGTTGTGGAAATACTCCCTTTTTGTAGTAATTTGATTTGATTCTCATTAAATTAATATATCCTGATTCTCCTTCTACCTTTGCCCCAACAAAAATGTCTTCTAATGCATCGAAAAATTTAATTTCTTCTTTAGTCATATTGCTCGCTCCTTTTAATTTTAACGGTAATTAACTTTACTATTCTAAGCTTTTAACAGATTTCTTTTATGTACTTTTTATGTTCTTTTTATAAATTATAACATTAAGCTACTTTATTATAAAAAATTATTAGTGAAATACTTAAAAAAAGATATCACTCCTCATAAAAAAGGAGTGATATCTTCAACGACACAATCATAGTATAGTTACTTCCGATGAGCAACGGATCATCCTATTACAACTATTTCAATAACTCTTTTAGCTCTTCTATGGTTATTTCCAACAAGTTATCTCCTATGTAATCTATCGACTTCTCATTGGCTTTTCTTATTTTCTCTTTTATCTCTTCAGTTAATTGGTTACCGAACCTTTTGCTTAATATTCTAATTGCAAAATCTTTTTCACCTTCAAGTTTTCCTTTTCTTTCACCTTCAAGTTTACCTTCATTCTTCAACTTTTCTGCTATCGTCATTATCAATTCACCCCTTTCATCCATTACCTTTTTCGCTACTTCTTTTACCTTTTCTATGTTTATATCGTCCCTTGTATACATTAAATACAACATACAAGATTCAAATAATTCATTAAACGTCTTTTTGTCTTTTATCCCAATAAGAAATTCAAATGCCCTTCTTAATTCTTCATCAAACTTTTCTCCTGTTTTTACTCTTGCCACTCTTGTCGTTTGTAATATCGCCTTTAAATTTGCTAACCCTACTATTCCTAATTTTTCTTCCGGTGAGAAATCATATATCTCATATTGGTAAGTAGGTATGTATTGTTTCATTATTTCTGGCAACTCTTCTATTCCTTCTATGAGATTTATTAGTTTAGTTTCTATATTCCACTTGTTTTCTCCATTGTATATTACTAGTGGTATTATTATAGGTAATTTGTTCGTTTTAGTGTTGTATTTTTCTTCCCATATTCTGAGTATGTATTTTAAAAGTTGTAGAAGTACACGCGGATCATTGTAGCTTTTGTGTTCAAAGAGAATGTATATGTATCCATCTTTTCCATTTATTCTCGTTTTGTACAACATGTCTGAGTGGCTTTCTTTTAAATCTTCATCCACATAGCTTTTGTCTTCTTTGGTTAAATAATTTAAGTCTAGTACTTTGGTAATCTCAGTAGGTAAGTAATTTTCTAAGAAATTTTGAGCTATTTTTTTTACCAAAATGTTTTTTGAAGAAAGCATCGTGTGGATTGTTTAATTCACTCATCTTTTGCCTCGCGTTGTGCTATAGATTTTGTTTGTTCAAAATTAATTATACCATTTATTTGTTTAACTATACTAATGATTGTAGAAATTTTGACAAATTGCCTTTTATAACGGCTGTATAATAAAAATGGTTGATGAGATACTTGACAAAAGGGATAAAAAAAGATATCACTCCTCATAGAACAAA
>NZ_JBSVZD010000031.1:0-23778 GCF_054051725.1 Petrotoga sp. DB-2
AGAGCTAAAAGAAATGGAGGTGCCAAAAATGTTTGACACATTAGAAAAGATAGCAAAAAGAGACAGAGAAAAAGCTAGATTAGAAGGCAAACTTGAAGAAAGAAAAGAATTTGAAATTAGATTACTAAGTAAAAGATTTGGCAACCAATTAACAGAAGAGATAAAAGATAAGATAAGAAAAGCAGATGAAAAAACGATAGATTACATAGGAGACAATTTGTTAGAAATAACCATAGAAGAACTAAAAGAAATATTGAAATAATGGTAGTAAGCAAAACACTAGCTGATATTTTTGGATGTGTTACAGAGCGAAGCCCTTTCCCACTTCCTTAAAAGGGTGAGTGAAAGGGCGCTATCTCTTAAGTTCTAGAGTCTTCAAAGTTTCTATTTGCTTTTTCAAAAGAAGGAGGTAGTTTGTAATGCTTAAGGTGATGGGGGCCTACAAATTAGGCAAAGATTCCGGCTTAATTCTATACTACGATACAAAAGAAAAACTCTACTATACTTACCTATACTCCATGGATCTAATGTTATATGGAAACTCCATAGAACAATCTCTTAATGAAACCATTCAGGTTTTAAGCGAATATCAAGAATTTATAGAAAAAGGCAAGTTATACCCAGTAACACTATTAAAAAAAGAAAAATTGAGTAAAACTATTCAATTATATTGGGGTTTATTAAAAGCAAAAATTTTCTCACATTTTAACAATAAAAAGAATTCTTCCCATTTTTTATTACACCATTAATGTTAATCCTTCAGGTAAATTAACCTAGTCCACGAAGTAAACAAACTCACCAAAAGTTTCTACACAAATTTTGAAGACATCTTTTGAAGAAGGTCTATCAATTAATTCCTTTAAAGATAAATTAATGAAGCATATAAAAAAGTTGTACAAAACAAAGATAAATGGGAAAGATGGAATACATATACTTATTGTTGGAGCATCAAAGTAAAGTTGACCAACTGATGGCATTCAGGATGTTGGCATATAAGGTAAGGATATGGGAACAATATGTAAAAAGCCACAAAAAAGAATCAGAACAAAAAGGATTCAAACTACCAGTCATAATAGGGATAGTCTTTTACGATGGAAAAGCGAAATGGACATCACCAATGGATGTAAAAGACAAGATAACAGAGATAAAAAACATGGAAGATTACTTAATAAAAGCAAATTATGAACTAATAAATTTAAGCAGTATAAAAGAAGAAACGATAATAAACATGAAGAAGGCACTAGGGGTAATCTTATTAACGGACAAACCAAACGTAAGGATAAAAAACGCAGAAGAGTTGCTAAAGATTATAAATAAAGATATAATATCGAAATTGCCAGAAGAAGAACAAGAGAAATTTAATAAACACAGAAACGCATTCATAGAACTGTTCGGAAAGAGGACAGATTACGAAGAGATAAAAGAAAGGTACGAAGAGCTAAAAGAAATGGAGGTGCCAAAAATGTTTAACACATTAGAAGAGATAGCAAAAAGAGACAGAGAAAAAGCTAAAGTAGAAGGAAAACTTGAAGGAGAAAGAGAATTTGCAATTAGAATATTAAGCAAGAGATTCGGCAACCAATTAACTGAAGAGTTAAAAAACAAGATAAGAAAAGCAGATGAAAAAACGATAGATTACATAGGAGACAACTTGTTAGAAATAACTATAGAAGAACTAAAAGAGTTATTGAAGTAATGGTAGTTGGTAGATTTTTGAGTATTTAAAAGAGATATTACTCCTCTTTTTTGTTTTAGGAGGAATGATATCTCTTTAATAATTTTATTAGCGCCCTTCCCCCGCTCCCCACCCATAAGGAAAAAGGAATTGTTGCACCTTTAAACCACCGCTCGCCCATTAGGAAAGGGATGATAAGGGCTTGGTATCAAATTTCACCGCCGCTGCAGCTGCGCCTTAAACTTCGCAATTATGCTTGTCAAGAAAATACCTGAAGGATGTATTTCTATGCTTTCCTGTTTCTATGTTAAAGCACTTTAGAATTTCTTGCATGAAATCTATCCTGGAATCGAACTTTCTTGGGATTAAATTATTAAATTCTTCTTTAGTAACATTGTCTGTAGTATTTGAATAACGAATGCCGAGCTTTTTAGAAGACTTATCATCTAATACGGCAAGGTACCAACTTTCTATCTCTCTTATTACAACTATTATCCTATCTTTGTCAACTTCCTTAAATTTATTTTGTATATATTGCTTTCTCGCTGTTACACATGGTTCTTGGTCAATATCTGATACGTAGATATAATCCGCACTCATTGCTTTAATGCTTTCAAGAAATTTACTAACCTTCTCCTTTTTCTGTTGTGCATATTTCCATACCTTAACTAGATCGTATTTTCCCTCAAAGAGAGGAGTTATTATTTTCTCAAAGAATCTTTTATCATCGTCTCCTTCGACGAGAATAAACAACATTTTATAATCCATGTTTATGCCTCCAGGAGATTTTGTACATAGAGTTCTTCAATTCCTATCTCATTTTTTAAGAATGTTTTTACCTCTTCTTTCTCAACAGGTCTGGAAATGGTAGAAAAACCTTCTTTATCTCGAGAGATAAGCAGAATGCTTTTTAAATCTGTATGCCTCACCATCTCCGGATTGTGGGTAGTAACAATAATTTGCTTCTTCTGTGATGCCTCTTTCAACATCTGCACAACGCCGGAAATAAGGGATGGGTGAATATTTCTCTCAGGTTCTTCAATTATAGTTAGTAATTTTTTTTCAAAATATAAAGCAATAATCAGGGCTGTAATATTAATTGTACCGTCAGAAATCAAAGGAGCAGGTAAGTATTGCTTTTGAGCATATACTTCCTCCAATTTAATAAGTAAAGATCTGTCAGCAAATTTCTCTATATCCAGTTTATTTACAAAAGGCAAAAGGTCCCTCACTAAGTTAGAGAGTTTCCTTTCCTTTTCGTTGTCTTCTAAAATGTTTTTGAGAACGATGGCTAAATTCTCTCCGTTTTCTTCCAATTCCATCTTTCCAGTAATCGGCACTGCCTTTTTAGGTAGCTTAGGGTCAAAATCATATATTGAAATACTACTGAAAATTGCCTCTGATGGAGGAAATATGAATGGGAATAAAGGAAGTTCGATCAGAAGGGTTTTGGGTGGCATTTTTTCTTCTCTTAAGATTCGTGGGAATATATCATCCTTTGTTATCGTCAACCCATTGGGTAACTTAGTATCGACCTTAAGTTTCCCCTCAACGTTGGAAAAAAGGATATCACCTTCCCCAAGTTCTTCTTTTCCCTTTAGCTTTTCCTTTTGCCTCTCCAATCTAACGAATTTACCTTTCTGTGTTAAGCTGTCCTCAACAATTTTAAATCCCGACCCTGTCTCATTAAACTTAATAGTGAACTTATAAATCGTTTGGTATGTTGTCATCCCTAATGGTCCTTTTTCTTCCGTTCTGATCACTCTCCTAAACTTTCGATCAGAAACAACTTCTAATGAAAAATCCTCGGACGGACCAATATTTATATTCCTAAGATACTCACTGCCCCCTTGCATAGAAATTGCATTATCCAACCCATGCTTTACTATATCCCTTAAGAACTCAAAGATCTGTATAAAATTAGATTTTCCAGCAGCATTAGCACCAATTAAAACATTAAACTTTCCTAATTCTACTTCTAGATCTTTGAAACTCTTGAAATTTTTCACTCGTATTCTTTTTATGGCCATGGCTTAACCTCCTCTGCCTAATCATATTATATCAAAATTTCTCTTGGTTTTTTTAAACTTTATGGGCACGGGTAAAGCCTTCCCACCTGTTGGGTTAGGGAGACCCCGCAAGTCCCTTCCATAAAAGGGCAGGCAGCGGGGCGAAAGGGTAAAGATCCCACTTCCTTTTGGGTGGGGGGAGTGGGGAGCAAGGCAAAGGACGCTATAAAGACCCTTTTCCTAATGGGCGGGGAGCGGGGGAAGGGCGCTATAAAGCTCATTATACTTGATTTAAAAGAAATGGGGGTGCCAAGAATGGACACATTAGAAGAAATATCAAAAAGGGAAAGAGAAGAAGCTAGATTGGAAGGTGAGAAAGAGGGAAGAATCATAGGAAGAATTGAAGGCGAAAAGATAGGTATTCAAATAGGAAAACTTCGAGAAAGAAAGGAATTTGTAATTAGAATATTAAGTAAAAGATTCAGTAACCGGTTGACCGAAGAGTTAAAAGATGAGATAAGAAAAGCGGGTGAAAAAACGATAAGCAACATAGAAGACAACTTATTAGAAATAACAATAGAAGAACTAGAAAATATTAAGATCACAAATGTATTTGACACATTAGAAAAAATGATTAAAATGGGCAAAGAAAAGGCTAGATTAGAAGGTAAAATAGAAGGTTTTAAAAAAGGAAGAATCGAAGGCGAAGAAGAAGGCATTGAAAAAGCAAAACTGGAAGAAAGAAAAGAATGTGAAATTAGATTGCTAAGCAAACGATTCGGTAGAAGATTAACTAAAGAGTTAAAAACTAAGATAAGAAAAACAGATGAAAAAACGATAGATTACATAGGGGATAATCTTTTAGAAATAACCATAGAAGAACTAAAAGATTTAGTAAAGTAGTTGTAGAAGGGTAATTCTATACCAATCTCAAGAATTTGAGATATAATTCTGATCTTAAAGAATATCACTCCTTTGTTGTGATGGTTTCAATGAGGAGTGATATGTTTTTGCCTCCTGACATTAGCTGTTATGACAAAACATTTATTCATGCCAGTTTTAGAATTCTTACGTTTTCGTAACTGTCAAATTCAAGAATTTTTTTGAATCTATTTTCGTCTATAAATTTTTTTTAAAATAGAGTTTATTCATTTTTGCCTTTACTTTTCCTTTTGATTTAAATGGCATCTTTTTGTCGGCGTTGGTACTCTACTTTTCTTTTTGCCAAGTAATTGCCAATATCACCAAATATTCGCCAACTAATTGCCAAATTATTTGATAACATAGTGGCTATTCCTACCCTTCCCCTCAAATTTAAAAATTTTCTTGTTTACTAAATCCATTGAATCTTTCAAATCATTTTTGGGTGTAGTTCTAAAAACAACTGTTTGATTCCTGATATGTTTTTTTCATTTTCCATTAGTCAAATATTAGTCATTTATTAGTCAATTGGTAGGCAACTCCCTTGCCTGCTTTTCCAATCCCTGTAAATACCCGCTTCTTCACTATTTCTGCAAGATCAATAGTTGCCATTTGCCTAGATACATTGGTAATTTCCTGATATTCCCTATTCGTAATCCTTCCCTTCTCTTTTACATACTTTACCGCTTTTATTTGCCTTTCATTTAACCCCATTTTTCTTAAATGTTCTTCTGTATAAATGTCTTTATAGAAATAAACTGCAAAACCGCCAAACTCCTCTTTAAATTCTGGTTCTGGTAATCCTGCTTTTTTACATTCATCAGTAATTTTCATTGTTCCTCTGCCCCAAGCCTCTATTAGTCCAGCTTTGAAAAATACATCTGCCAATAACTCATTTCGAAGTGCAACTTCTTTTAAACCAGGTGATAAGTTATTAAGTTCGATGGCATTAAATTTAATAGAATAATTTATGTGGTTCTCTTCCAAAAAGTGTCTGCTTAATTTTCTCAAAAATGCAAAAAAAGTAACATAAATAAAATATCATAACTTTGTTAAATTTTTATTAATTTCTTTATATGTAACAGCATTATTGGTACCTATTCAGCCTAACGCTGCCAAGGATGGCTTGAGAAAAATGTTCACAAACTGCAACAATCGAAAGACGACGGTAGATTTAGTTAAGGAGAGTTTTTTGAGTTATAATATCTGTATATAAGTATATCCTTATGGGTGGGGAGCGAAATATTATATGAGGAGCTTTTTATGAAATCCATATCTATAAATCTACCAGATTTTATTGATTTAAATGAAAAAGAAATCAAATTACTAATCGCTACAAAATTATATGAAGAAGGCAAGTTGTCCTTAGGAGAAGCTGCCCAACTAGCAGAACTTTCCAAGAGGGCTTTTATTGAAATATCGGGTCGTTTCAATGTCTCTATATTTAATTACAACGCTGAAGAATTAAGAAATGATGTAAAAAATGCCTAATTACATATCTGACACAAGTTGTCTAATTGTTTTAGCGCGAGAAATAAGAGGTATAATTTGGAATGAATGTATTTTTATTTAAGATCTAAAGCGATTTTCAAAAACATATAATACAATTTAAAAAGTTCAATAAACTATCGAGGGGGGAAATAATGAAAGACATCAACAGAACGGGGAATATTCACGAAGACGAAACCGCCGAATATCATGAACTCAACTTTCCAAAGATAATTTCAGTAAAACCAATAGATATACCAGTAATCAACGTATCAAACCAAAACATGGATTTTGTATTCGAATTAGAGGGTACCTCTCAGACAATTATGTAAGAGATGAGTACATAAACGAACTGAAAGAGGTGATACGAATGACAAAGATCGGAACTTCATTATTTGAAGAAGGCTTTGAAAAGGGAGAAAAAAAATTGACAATTAAAATATTAAACAAACGATTCGGTAGAAAATTAACCGAAGAGTTAAAAGATAGTATAAGAGAAGCAGACAAAAAGACAATAGATTATATAGGAGATAACTTGTTAGAGATAACCATAGAAGAACTAAAAGAAATATTGAAATAAATATAGTAGACGAAACTCTATCTGATTTTTTGGATGAGTAAGATGGTTAGGCTCAAATCCCCCTTCCTTAGATGGGCGGGGAGCGGAGGAAGGGCGATAAAACAAGTTTTAGAGTTTCTAATGACAGTAAGTAATACATATTTTGCAAGGAGGATCTTTATGACTGACCATACAAAAGATGATTTGGAAAAAGCCAAGAAACACCTTCGAGAAGTTCTAGAATTAGACCAAAATACAGACTATTGTACAGAAGACGCAATGATTTTGGACAATATTGGTTCGATTTATTCAGAGATAGGTGATTTGGAGGAGGCTATGAAATACCATCAGAAAGCTCTAAAAATTTTTAGAGAGCTAGACCACAGAGAGGGAGAAGCAATTACTTTGAACAATATTGGTTTGATTTACCAAGAAAAAGGAGATTTGGAGAATGCTCTGAAATACCTGAAGGACGCTCTTAATATTATTGATAAATATAAATTTATATATGGACGTGATGTCATTCAGAACGAAATCAACTCAATAATGATTTAGAAGAAAATTGAAAAAAGAGCAAGTGGAAAAACCTTCTTTATCTCAAGAGATAAGCAGAATGCTTTCTAAATCTGTATGCCTCACCATCTCCTGCTTGTGGGTGGCGGACGGGCGGGCAACGGAGCGAAAGGATGCTAATAAAGATACTTACCCTCACGGGTGGGGAGCGAGGGAAGGGCGCTATAAAACTTATTATACAAAAGTTACGTGAGAAGAAATAACACACCTTCAAAAAGATATGGTATAATTAAGTTGAATAAACCAAATCTAACAAAAAAGAGAGGCAAAATATGAATGAATTAGTGCACAATCCTCATGATCTATTCTTCAAACGAATTTTCAGTGACAAAAAGATAGCTCGAGACTTCTTACAAAATTATCTACCTCAAGAAGCTGTGGAAATAGTAGACCTAGATTATTTAACTCCTGAAAACAACAGTCATGTTGATGAAAACCTAAGAGAAAGCCTCTCGGATATGTTGTATAAAACAAAGATAAAAGGACAAGATGGCTATATATACATTCTGATGGAACACAAAAGCTACATTGAAGGTAAAGTAATCTTTCAACTGTTGAGATACATTACGAGCATATGGGAAGAAAAATACGATCCCAAAACAAAAAAGGTACCGATAATAATGCCGATGGTAATATACCATGGAAGAGAAATCTGGAACGTAGAAACGAATTTATCAAATATGGTGCAAGGGATAGAAGATTTACCAAATGAACTAAAAACATACTTACCTACATACCGATATGAAATATGTGATTTCTCGATCAAAAGGAAAAAAAGGATAATAGGATTAACAGCGACAAAAGTTGCAATAGAAGCAATGAGAGCAGGAACGGCAATGACCAAAGAAGAATTTAAAGAAGGATTATCAAGGGTATTTGAATACATAAAACAACTACCAGAAGAACAGGTACAAGAATGGTTTGAACTATGTATGATCTACTTACTAAACGTAAGGGAAGATGTAACGATAGAAGAGATAATAAAGGTACAAAAAGAAATAATGCCTGGAAGGGGTGAAATAGTAATGACAATAGCTGAAAAGTTGAAGAACGAAGGTAAATTAGAAGGAGAAAGAAAAGGAAAACTTGAAGGAGAAAAAGAATTAATCATAGAAATTCTAAACCAAAGGTTTGGAGAAGATTTTGATAAAAGTTTAGAAAACAAGATCAGAAAAGCAAACGAAGAAACTATAAACCAAATAAAGAAAAATATTCTAAGTATTACATTAGAAGAACTAAAAGAATTATTGAAGTAATGGTAGTTGGTAGATTTTTGAGTATTTTTAAGTGAATTGTGATAGTAATAGATATCACTCCTCTTTTATGAAAAGTGATATCTATTTTAATAATTTTATTTGCACCTCTTTGCCCTCGGACTGAGAATTAGATGGAGTTTCTTTTAAAGTAAGAGCATATAGTTTGGAAAATTTCAAGATTATTCCTCCAGTTTTTTTGCAAATTTAAATTTCCACTGTTATTGTATACTCCATAGTTTCTTCTTCAGTAGGTATCTCTTCTCCGTGTTCTTGTAAGCTTTCTATGTATAATTGAATAGCCTCTTTTGCCATTTTTATTGCTTCTTCTATTGTATCTCCGTATGTGACACAGCCTGGAAGAACAGGGACTATAACAGTATAACCTCCTTCAGCTTCTTTCTTGAGTAAAATTCTATAACTTAGAATTTTCATAATGTCACCTCATTTTCGGTCATGTTGATAATAAATTATACCATTATGTGTGTCTTTTGAAAAAAAGAAGTTCCATCCAAAAAAGTTAAAACTTTTGTTTTCATTCCTCATTTGCCGTGAGGTTGTTTCTTTGATCCTCTTTTTTAAAAAGCTTAAAATGTTGTTCTCTGTTCTTTCGTTAAAGTTATGATAATGAACTAAAAAACCGCTTCGCATCTATTGTGTGGTAAAATATACTGCAAGCATAAGTGCAAATGTTAAAAAAATTAATGAAAAAGGGATATAAGGAGGGAAAGCAATGCTCGAAATACATGAATTATTAAACATTTTCCCAGATTTAAAGCCAAAAAATAAAGAAGTTTTATATAATTTTTTAGTAAATCCAAAAACATATGAAAATAAAGAAGAAATTGAAGAATTTATACAGATATTAAAAGAAATGAAAGAAGACTTGTTGTATTATGATGAAGAATTTGACGACATTGAAGAAAAAGAGCAAAAATTATATTTCACGCAAAAAGATTTAGCAACAATGACAGGACAATCAATAAGAAATATCCAAAGAATTATCAAAGAAAACAATATAAACCCAATTAATCCTGGAAGAAAACCATTATATTACGATTTAAAAGAATTCAATAACTATTATTTTATACAAAAAAACTGACACCAAATATAGACATTTCGGTTACACAAAATTTCCAACCAAAAGAAAAAGAATACTTTGGAACAATTAGAAAAAGCTAAAATAACCAAAGAATAAAAGCTGTTGAAAAACAGCTTTTTTTAAAAGATTTTCAAAAATAAGATTTCGATTTTAAAAGGTTAAAGGCGTTTAAAATATATAAAGAATTACTAAAAAATTGCACTATTTTTCAATACCCCATCGTCTATGTTCAAACCAAAATTCTTCGACTCTATTATTTTTATCAAATCCCTTAAACTATGGTTTAATTTCAAAAACATCGAATTATGATCTAATGCGTTTTTATAGATTCCTAAAAACATATGGTATAATTAAATTAGTAAAGAAAACAATTTACTCCTCTTACGGGTGGGGAGCGGGGGAAGGGCGCTAAAAGCAACAAAAAATAAGCCAAAAAGGAGAAGCTTATGTCTAATCCAATAAAAGACTCCATATTCAAAGAATTATTTGAAGACAGAACCGTATTCTATGACTTCCTAAAAGCCTTTCTACCAAAAGAGATAACAAAACAAATAAAAGAAACAGATTTAAAACGTGAACAAACTGAACTAATAGGCAAAGACTTCTCCATAAAAAGATCAGACATACTATACAAGATAGAAAAAGAAAACGGTCAAGATGTATACATATACTTATTGTTAGAACATCAAAGTAAAGTTGACCAACTGATGGCATTCAGGATGTTGGCATATAAGGTAAGAATATGGGAACAATATGTGAATAGTCACAAAAAAGAATCAGAACAAAAAGGATTCAAACTACCAGTCATAATAGGGATAGTCTTTTACGATGGAAAAGCGAAATGGACATCACCAATGGACGTAAAAGAGAAGATAACAAAGATAAAAAACATGGAAGAATACTTAATAAAAGCAAATTATGAACTAATAAATTTAAGCAGTATAAAAGAAGAAACGATAATACACATGAAGAACGCATTAGGGGTAATCTTATTAACGGACAAACCAAACGTAAGGATAAAAAACGCAGAAGAGTTGCTAAAGATTATAAATGAGGAGATAATATTAAAATTGCCGGAAGAAGAAAAAGAGAAATTTAATAAACACAGAAACGCATTCATAGAACTGTTCGGAAAGAGGACAGATTACGAAGAGATAGAAGAAAGGTACGAAGAGCTAAAAGAAATGGAGGTGCCAAAAATGTTTGACACATTAGAAAAGATAGCAAAAAGAGACAGAGAAAAAGCTAAAGTAGAAGGAAAACTTGAAGGAGAAAGAGAATTTGCAATTAGAATATTAAGCAAGAGATTCGGCAACCAATTAACTGAAGAGTTAAAAAACAAGATAAGAAAAGCAGATGAAAAAACGATAGATTACATAGGAGACAACTTGTTAGAAATAACTATAGAAGAACTAAAAGAAATATTGAAGTAGTTGTAGAAGGGTAATTCTATACTAATCTCAAGAATTTGAAATATAATTCTGTTCTTAAAAAATATCACTCCTTTGTTGTGATTGTTTCAATAAGGAGTGATATTTTTTTGCCTCTTGACATTAGCTGTTACGGCAAAATATATGGTTCTCTTCCAAAAAGTGTCTGTTTAATTTTTTCAAGAATGCAAAAAAAATAACACAAGCACAATATCATAACTTTGTTAAATTTTTATTAATTTCTTTAGATGTGATAAAATTATTTTGAAAGGAGCAAAAAGTATGATGGAAATTAGATACAATCCAATTGGGATAGTTCATTCCCCATTCAAAGAAACAAAAGGTACACCTATACAACCAAACGCTGCCATAGGAACCCAAGCTACAGTAGAAATCTACCCTGAATACGAAGAAGGTTTACAAGACCTTGATGGTTTTTCTCACATTATTCTTCTATACCATTTTCATTTATCCAAATTTTCTGGCTTAAAAGTCAAACCGTATATGGATGACAATTTACATGGTGTTTTTGCAACCAGAAGTCCAAGTAGGCCTAATCCTATTGGTTTATCGGTTGTTCGCTTAATAAAAGTAGAAAAGAATATACTGGAGATTCAAAATGTAGAAATAATCGATGGTACTCCTGTTTTGGATATAAAACCCTATGTACCAGAATTCACCACTAATGAGGGAGTTAAAATAGGGTGGCTTGAGAAAAATGTCCACAAACTGCAAGAATCGAAAGACGACGGTAGATTCGGTTGAGTAGAAACTTTTGTGCTATAATATCTATATATTTGGAGGAAACCTTGAATAGAGAAAAGAATTGATAATTGAGATTCTAAACCTAAGGTTCGGAAAAGATTTCGATAAAAGATTGGAAGAAAAAAATCAGAAAAGCAAATATGGAAACCATAAACCAAATAAAGAAAAATATTCTTAGTATAACCATAGAAAAACTAAAAGAGTTATTGAAATAGTATTAGAAAGGAGGGAAAGGTGCAGTTTTTTTTAAGTTAGACAGAATGGAGTTTATGCACCTAATTCTATGAATAAAAAACCATATATAGTCGATACAACATTAAGAGATGGTCAACAATCTTTAATCGCAACGAGATTGAAAATGGAAGATTTTAAAGATCAATTGATAGACTTCGATCAGGTTGGATTTTATTCCATGGAGGTATGGGGTGGGGCTACTTACGATTCATGCATAAGATACCTCAACGAAGATCCATGGAAAAGGCTACAAATCATAAGAGAAAAATTAAAAAATACCAAAATCCAAATGCTTCTAAGAGGGCAAAATTTAGTTGGATACAGAAATTACGCGGACGACGTGGTAGAATTATTTGTAAACAAAGTAGCCGATTACAACATGGATATCATAAGGGTTTTTGATGCTCTAAACGATATTCGTAACTTGGAAAAATCCATAGAGGTTGCAAAAAAAAGAAATATTCACGTTCAAGGCGCTATATCTTATACCATTAGTCCTGTTCATAATCTACAGTATTATTTAAATTATACAAAAGAATTAGTTGAAAGAGGCGTCGATTCAATTGTTATAAAAGATATGGCAGGATTGTTAAAACCAAAGGATGCATATGATTTGGTAAAAGAAATCAAGAAGAAATTCAACATCCTTGTTGATATTCATTCTCATGCAACCACAGGTCTTGCCTCTATGGCTTATTTTGCCGGAGTAGAAGCTGGGGCAGACATTATAGATTTAGCGTTGAGTCCTTTTGCTAATGGGACCTCAGAACCAGCGCTCGAACCTTTTGTCTACACATATGACTTAGATCTAAATACAAAAATAATAATGAAATTAGTTGAACATTTTTGGAATGTAAGATCAAAATACAGTGAGTATGATGTCAAGATGGAATCAATAGATGCCAGAATATTAAATGCTCAAATCCCTGGAGGTATGCTTTCTAATTTAATTTCTCAATTGAAGTCCCAAAAGGCTGAAGATAAATTAAACGATGTTCTACAAGAAGTGCCTAGAGTTCGAAAAGATTTAGGGTATCCTCCTTTGGTAACTCCCACTAGTCAGATCGTTGGAGTCCAAGCTGTTTTAAACGTATTAACAGGTAAAAGATATTCGATGATAACCAACGAGGTAAAAAATTATTTGAAGGGTTTATATGGAAAATCTCCTGCCCCAGTAGACGAAGAATTATACAAATTAGCTTTGGGCAATGAGAAACCCATCGACCATAGACCAGCAGACGATTTAGAACCTGAGCTAGAAAAAGCAAAAAAGGAGATAGGTATATTAGCTCAAAGTGAAGAAGACTTATTAACCTACGTTTTATTCAAAGAAGTTGGTAAAAAATTCTTGAAAAATAAATATGTTCGTTCTCTTAACATCGACCTAAACCTAGCGGAAAGCTTTCAGAATGAAGATACGGTCATTTATCCTATTTAAATTTTTGAGAAAAATGTTGAAAAACTGAGATTTTTGCTTCTAATCGGAAATAATTCTTGATAATTCCCTCTAATCGGTTTTAATCACCAATATTCATGATTTGAAAATGTACCTTTATTTGTTATAATTAGTTTAGTAAAAACGTTTCCATAAGGAAAAAAACACTCAAAAGGGGGTATCAAGATGAAGAAAGGCTTAATTTTAACTTTGGTAATGTTGGTAGGAGTACTTTCGCTATTTTCACAAACGTTAACCGTGTGGTCTTCTGAAAAACAGGTCGATTTCATAAAAAGGATCGGTCAGGAGTTTACCAGGGATACTGGAATAAATGTTGATGTCCAAATGGTTACTTTCGGTGATATCAAGTCAAAATTTCTAACTGCAGCACAGGCAGGAGAAGGTCCAGATATAATAGTTGGAGCTCACGACTGGGTTGGTGAATTAGCATTAAATGGTTTAATTGAACCTATTCCAAAATCTGCTATCGAACTTGACAAATTCGTTCCAGCCGCAATTCAGGCATTCACCTATGAAGGTAAGTTGTATGGATTGCCTTACTCCACGGAAGCCGTTGGTTTATTCTATAACCGTGATTATGTAAGCGATGAAGAAGTTCCAACAAGTATAGACGAGCTAAAGGCATTAGCAAAAGAGTTTACCACGGATGAAACGGTTGGATTCGCTGTTACTGCAAACGATTTTTATCATGTTTATGGTTTCTTTAGTGGATACGGTGCATATGTTTTTGATTACGATCCTCAAACTGGTTACGATATAACCAATATTGGATTGAACAATGAAGGAGCAATACAAGCTGGATATCTTTTGAAGAGCTTCTTCGACGAAGGTATAATGCCACAAGGTATGAACTACAATATTATGGATTCTATGTTCATGGATGGTTTGGCAGCTATGATAATAAACGGTCCATGGGCTGTAAAAGCATACTTAGATGCGGGTGTGGATTTTGGCGTAGTTCCACTAACAAGCATAGAGGTTGAGCCAGGTAAAACGATGAAACCGTTTGTTGGTGTACAAGGTTTGATGATCAATTCTAGGTCAGAAAACAAGGCGTTCGCTATGGAATTCATTATTAATTACCTAGCAACAGCTGAAGGAATATATCAATTCTATATCGCTGACCCAAGATTGCCGTCAAGAGTTGATGTTTCTCAGATAATTGAGGAACAAGGTGGACCAGTTCCTGCTGAGATAGTTGCTGCCTTCACTGAAAGTGCTGCAGGTGGAGAACCAATGCCTAACATACCTGCAATGCAATCTGTATGGCAACCTATGAATGATGCTCTTAACAATATTATAAACGGGACACAAACACCAGAAGAAGCACTCAACGATGCCGTATCAAAGATAAAAGCAGCTTTGTAATTTTAAATTATTTGATCTTTTAAGATTAAAAGACATCAATTTTTTAACCAACAAAAAGGGGAGGTTATCCCCTCTCCTTTTTTTTAAAGTAAAAATTTATGGGAGGGGCACTCATGAATAAGTTCACTACGTTTTTAATATGGATATTCATTGGGGTGATGAATGCACTTCTTGTATGGGCGATACTTCTTTTATTCATACTTGCCAACTATGGATTAGGCGTAGTTATAAGTATTTTTCTTGTTTTGACCGATTGGGCGATTTTTTCTAAAAAAGCTTACCCATACAGATATACGTTACCTGCTTTGTTTTTTCTCTTCGTTTTAACTATATATCCAATTTATTATACGATAGATACCTCATTCACTAATTACGGTACGGGACATTTATTCACTAGAACAAACGCTATAGATACTCTCCTCACAGATCCCACGTACTACTTTGAACCAGAAGATCCTAAAGCCTATGATTTCAAAGTATTTGTAAGATACGATGAGCAATACAAACCAACCGAAGACTTCTTATTACTTTTATATGACGATAAAAATATGTATTTATCCGAAAAACCCGTAACTTTAGAGTACGATTCAAGAGGTAACCTAATATACGCAGAATCTGAATTGTTCCCAGTCGAAAACGACGAAGTAAACATAAACGATACAACTTACACATTAATACGCCCTACTGAGAGTTTAGGAACCACTGGTAGTGATTCTATAATAGCCATTGAGAAAAACGGAGGAATCAGATACGCGTATTTTTATTCTCCGGTTGATCCACTTACCTCTACAAATTCAGCATTTTACAACTCTGTGTTGAGACAAAATTATTTAAAATCTTTAAATTTGGTATTGCAAGATCAAAACTTTCGACTCTCTAGTTCAACAATATTCAAAAAGTTCTCAGAAGCCTATAGAGTTTACGATACATCGGTGAAGGTTATAGTTGATGGAGAAAGAGAGATATACAAAACAGTTGTGGTGAACACGTTAACTAACAAAGAATTGGTTGAAAGAGACTCAGCCTTTTGGGATTACAATGAGAATGGAGAATTGTACAGATTAATAGGATACAAAGACTATATAGGTGGGGAAAACTTTGCAAAAATAATAACCGATCCACGAATTTCTGGACCTTTTTTTAAAATTTTTGGATGGACTTTTGCCTACGCAGGTTTAAGTGTTCTTCTCACTTTCGTAGTGGGACTTGCATTCGCCTTAGTGCTAAACGATGCAAACCTTAAAGGAAAGGTAGTGTACCGAACTTTACTGATAATCCCTTGGGCGATACCTGCCTTTATTTCGGTTTTGGTTTGGAGAAATGGGTTTTTTAACGAAACGTACGGGATTATCAACAGGTTCATACTGGGAAACTTAGGGATAGAACCCGTAAAATGGCTGAACGATCCATTTTGGGCAAAAGTAGCGATATTGATAACGAATACATGGCTGGGATTTCCTTACATGATGACTATAAGTCTTGGTGCTTTACAAAGTATTCCAGGTGAACTATACGAAGCAGCTGTTATAGATGGAGCGACCAGACGGAAACAGTTCAGGCAGATAACGTTACCGCTTTTGATGGTAGCTGTTGCTCCATTACTGGTTATGAGTTTTGCCTTCAATTTTAACAATTTTACATTAATCTATCTACTTACAGGTGGTGGACCAGCAATGGCGGGAACTAACACCCCTGCAGGTTCAACAGATATTTTGATCTCATATGTGTATAAACTAGCTTTTGAAGGTTCACAAGGTCAAGATTTTGGTTTCGCTTCCGCTATTTCGATGATCATATTTGCAATAATAGCAGTGTTTAGCTACTTTAACTTTAGATTCTCGGGTTCCTTTGAAGAGGTGAGTAGATAATGGCTATGATCGAAAAGAAAAATTACACTTTAAGGCATATAATACTAATAATCTGTATCGTTGTAATACTCTTTCCTCTTGTATGGTTGATCTCTACATCTATAAGAAGAGATAACGCTGCCTTTTCACCAAAACTGTTTTCGAACAGATTGACTGTAAATAATTATAAAGATTTAATACTTCAAACTCCAAATGTACCGGAGTTAATAAACGAACTCAATTCTCTAAGTTCGTACATCGGAGAATACAGCGGATTATCTACATCAGAAGCACAGAACAAAGCAACGAAGTTTTTAACCAGTTTGGAAGAATATTTTGCCGAAACCCAAAACAACTTCGAAGATTTGGAAAATTCGTATGATGAGATATTCACAATTTATGAAACTCAGTATAAAGATCAGTTTTATAACGATATCAACAAAATAAGGAATGAAGATTATCAAACCTTCCAAAAAGAGTTAACCACAATATTAAGTCTATCCCAAAGCATGGGTATAGACGTTGACACTACACAATTGCAAATGTTGCTAAGTGAGTATTTTACTCAGAGAAAAGAAATAATAACTAACTTGGAAAATAGTTCTTTGAATAAAGATAGTGAATACTATATAGAAACAGTAAATACGATACTACAAATACCACTGAAAACTTCTGCCTGGAAGGTAAGGACGTACAGGAGATGGGTGAAGGAAGAGCCCGAAGCAGAAAGGTTTGAAGAAAGCATTTTATCATTGTCTGACAAATGGGATTCAATTGAAACAAAAATAGAAAATATCCAAAATAGTATTCAAATACAGGCTAACGAATTATACGGTGAGTCAATAAGACAAGTATCTCAATTAGAAGCAGAATTGAACGATATAAACTCACAAATATCCCAAATTACTTCACAACAGGCCCTTTTAGAAGGGCAAAACAGTGAAATATACAACAGCCTATCTGCACTTTTTGATATATTCATAGTCGAAAAAGAACGATTATATGCTGCCTATAACATATTAAGTGGACAAGACCTTACGAATGTAGAAGGAAAGACACCGTTATTTGGGGAAGATAAATCTTTTTACGATAACGTTCAAAAATTTTCCCAGATTCTTCCTCTTGCTTTAGAGGATTTAAATTCTATAGAGATGTTCATAGAAAATGGATTTGTAGAAACGTTCGAGCTTTTTACTGAAGTCTATCAATTTTTAAACGATAACTTTACAAAAATATACGCCATAAAAGATTCAACATCAATTTTACCGAGCTATCAAGCGGCAAAAAGCTCAACTTTAAAACTTTCTGAAAACATAGATGAATTGCTCCCATTAACCTCACAATACAGTTCAAATACTCAGCAATTAGCTCAATACAGTGCTCAGTTAAATACTTTAAGAGAACAAAAGAATGAAATCCAAAACACGCTTACACAGATCAAACAAGAAAATGAAGAAATCTTAAGTAACTTAGAAAAGATACAAAACCTTCCTTTTTTGTTAGTTTATATGGAAAGTGCCAATCAAGAAATAACTAACAACTTTGAATCAGTGAACTATGCATCTTTTATGAGTTCTAATTATTATCCGTATTTTACGCCCGATCGTGACAGATACGTATTAATGAATTGGTATAACAATCTGTTGGAATCAAAACAAAGATTCGATCAGGGAAGAGAAAAGTTAACGGTTATCCAAAATCAAATGGAAGAAAACCTTAATATATTCAATACCAATCTCAGTGAATATCTTACTTTGAATCAAGGCGGTAACGTGACTACTATTGAACCACTTTCTGAGATTGAAACACTTTATAATACACAATACGGGAAAGCTTCTGCTGATATAGCTCGTGCCTCAAGGATAGTTAGCGATCTATCAAATTACACAGATTACTCAGAGTTAAAGTCAAAACTTAGGAGTATTGATAAAGATCTTTACTTGTTGCAAGAAGATTGGTCAGCAAAAGTAAGAAAACCTTTCATGCGCTGGCTTCTAAATTCCATAATCGTAGCTGGTATAACCTCAGTATTGACGGTTCTAATAACATCGGTTGCGGCCTATCCGTTCTCAAGGATGAGATTTGTAGGAAGAAAGCAGGGATTATTCTTCTTGATGATAATTCAGATGTTCCCAGGAGTAATGTTTATGATTGCAATTTACGGCATATTGAAATTTATGGGAGATTACTTTGGAGTATTTGGTTTGGATTCCTTGGATGGATTGATCTTTGCATACATGGGAGGAATCGCATACAACATGTGGTTGTTCAAAGGTTACTACGACACCATTCCAGACTCTTTGGAAGAATCTGCAATGATAGATGGTGCTACAAGGTTCCAAACCTTTTGGAGGATCGTTTTGCCTCTATCTTTACCAATAATAGCAGTTGTTATGATACTTACCTTCATGAACATATTCAACGAGTTTGTCATGGCAAGGATAGTATTACAAAGCGAAGCGAATTATACCTATGCCGTTGGATTACAAACATTCTCGACAGGACCTTACGAAACAGAGTGGGGATTGTTCACTGCAGCCTCGCTATTGGGTGCAGTCCCGATGATCATTCTATTTTTGTCTCTCCAAAAATGGATAATAGGAGGGTTAACACAAGGTTCTGTAAAGGGTTAATCATTAAAGAAAAGGAGACATGTGGTTTACATGTCTCCTTTTTTTGTGGTGCGCCCAGCATGGGCAAATGCTAAGCGGTGAAAGTCTGATCAATTATGTTGAACCGTATTTTAGCAGGATTGTTATTCCGCCTTAGTGTAGTTATAATAATAATCACCGGACATACTTGGATTGTGTATATAACCTTTTAACCAAGACCGATAGACTTTCAACTCTTGAGGTTGATGAAAGGGTAAAATAATTGCGTACTCATAGACAAACTCTTGAATGTCTATGTACATTTGCTCCCTTTTCACAGGATCAGATTCAAGAGAGGCATCCTCTATCATTTTATTCAATGATTTTCCACCAAACTCTGGCCTTGGTAAACTTGCAAATTCCGCATAGTTATCGCCCCTCATTCCTCCGAGATTACCTTCACTGTGGTAAAATGGGGAAATGAAGTAATGTGGATCTGGGACACCGCCTCCCAGCCAACCTAAGGAATAAGCTGGAAGCATCCTATTCTCTCTTTCATCTAAGTAAGTTGGCCATTGAACTCCTCTAACTTCAACTTGGAATCTAGGATTTATCTTTGCTAGATTATCCCTTAATATTTCTCCAGCTACTCTCCTTACATCGTTTCCTATATTGTAAAGAATAGACATTTTGAAACCAGTTTGCCATAATCTACCATTATAAGCACGCTTGAAGTAGTCTTCAGCCTTTTGAAGGTCAAATTCATATAACGGAAGAGTTTCATCAAAACCTAAAAATCCGCGAGGTAAAGCGGTAGGAACTCTTTGACCCAAACCGTTCAAAACTTCATTTATCATCCCTTCATAATCAAAGGCATGCGCAAAACCTAATCTTACATTCCGATCTGCAAAAAAGTCTGGTGGAATTCCGTTCCCATCCAATTGACCTGAACCAATGTATGGTGACTCAGGGTTAACTTGCCAGGTGAAGTCTAAATACTCAATTTGATTTATAGGTAATCCCTCCAAAACTGTTATCCCTTCCATTTGTTTTACAACATCTAAATATTGAGCAGGAACATCAACTATATCAGCATCTCCCGCTTCAAGCATAGCTCTTCTTGTTGACCATTCGTCTATACCTTGAATAACTACTCTTCTTATTGGGGCTGGACCTCTCCAGTAATCATCGTTCCTTTCGAGTGTTACCCTTTGTTGAGCGTGGTCCCATTCTACCAATTTATACGGACCCGTTCCCATCGTATGGTCTGCGTAGGGAGATTGTTCTTTTCTCCAACCATGATATTTCCACCAACCTTCTGCTTTTCCATCCCATATGCTTAATTCTATGGAATATTCTTTGTCTAATATTGCACCATTATAACCCCAGCTACTTGCTATCAGGTTTAAGAATGGAGCCCATGGTCTTACTAAATGGAAGTGAACTTCGTTACCGTGAACTTCTACTGCAGGATCTATCACATCGTAGTAAAAATTAACCAAAGCTTCTTCATATTCAGGAGTTGTTGAATTCATATCATCATCAAATATAGTATCCCATGAAGCACCTACGTATTCTTCCACCAATGTTCTTATACTGGTAACACCAAACATAGCCTCAAACAACCTCCACATTGGCCCTCCAGGAGGATCGTATAACAGTCCCCTTTCAAAACTATATTCGACATCTTCAGGTGTTAAATCGTTACCGTTGTGGAACTTAACTCCTTCTCTTATTGGAAAGACATATGTTGTTCCACCATCTCTCAAATAACCATTTTCAACAGAAGGAACAACTGTTGAAAGCATAGGAACAAACTTGGATAAACTCTCACCATCGTATGCTATTAAGAAGTCATAAACATTAATAATAACTTCACTACTTGCACTGTCTTGAAGATGGTGGGGGTCCAAAGTATCTGGCTCGCCAATAGTAGCATCGAAGATCAAATCAGGATTCTTAACTTGAGTAAACGCAAAAATCCCCATCAAAGTAACCATAAGAACAATAAAAACTTTTTTCATACTTCTCCCTCCTAGTATAATGTATGTGGATACTTTTTTTCTAAACAAAATAAAGAAAAAATTTTCATGGTTTTTATTTTTGTGAATTAAATTTCATAAAAATATATCTTTTATATCATAAAAAAGAAATCATTTAGTAATCTTTTAAATTATACAACAAATAAAGTTATACTGCAACCATTTCAGACTAATTATAAAACAAAAAAGTCCTCTGATTTGTACAATCAGAGGACACGATTTTTGAGATAGCCAAAAAGTATAATATAAACCAGAATTTGCTGTGGAAGGTTTTTGAAGTCCGGCGTTCATAAGGAGAATTTTACTTTCCAAAGTCAAAGAAAGAAAATATTTTATAAAAATAAAGTCAACTTAATAAAGTCGGTATAACGTATATATCTAAATCAATATCTAAAAGCACTTTTGCCAATAAATTCTCTTATTATTGAAGTTTTGGGTATTTCATCGAGTTCTGTGATGGGAAGAAAGTAATCCAAAAATCTCAGTAACCTTTTAGCTTCTGTATATTCAGGATGAGAGTTATCAATAGGGAGTAATAAAGGCTCGGCAAATAACTTCAAAACCGACAGCTCATAAACTAGGTGTGAATTGAACATAATGTCTGCTTCATCTTGGAAAGGAAATATGTTCTTATGTTCACCTTTTACAACCGAAGGCCAAATTTTTAACGTATCTTCGGCGGAATAACCTCTAAAGTAATAATCCCTCACTAACCTTCTTATAAGTCTAGTATCCGTTGTAGGAATTCTATCCATACTGTCTAAATTCATTTGAGTTAAAGAACTAACATAGATTTTGAACTTTTGTTCTTTTGAAATAGAAGCGGTTAACAGTTCGTTTAAACCATGGATCCCTTCTATAATAATAGGTTGATTTTCTTTTATTTTCAAAGTTTCATCTCGCCAAAATCTTTTACCAGTTTTGAAGTCAAATTTTGGGAGAGTGACTTCTTTTCCCTTTATCAGATCAACCATTGTGTTATTAAACAATTCTAAGTCTAACGCATTTATGCTTTCAAAGTCGTAATTACCGTTTTCATCCCGCGGTGTCTTCTCTCTTTCTAAGAAAAAGTCATCCAAAGATATTGGAACAGGTCTTAACCCATGCACTTTAAGATGTAATGCGATTCTTTTGGCACTTGTGGTTTTCCCAGAAGAAGAAGGTCCAGCTATCGTTATCAATCTTATATTTTTTCTATTTACTATTTCATCAGCTATCTGTGTATATTTTTTTTCGTGTAAAACTTCTGCTACCCTAATGATATCTCTTACTTTTTCGGCACCTTGAGAGATTATGGAGTTTAATTCTCCAACAGTTTTTATTTCCATAATATCTAACCAATTTTTGTATTCTTCGAAAGTTGAAAATAACTTTGGTGAATAACTATAATCTGGAACATCGTTGGGGAAACGATTTGTTGGATGAATTATGACGAAACCCTTTTCTACCTTTTTTAATTTGAATTTATTGACGTACCCTGTTGAATAAGGAAGATATCCATAAAAATAGTTAAAATATTTACCAGCATAATATATATTAACGGTACTTTTCTTTCGGTATTTGAAAAGTAAGGCTTTATCTTCTTCTCCTATCTCCTTAAACATTTTTATAGCATCGAATTTATCGATGGTTTTTTTTTCAAATACTATGTTTTTTTCAACGATCTCTCTCATCTTATTTTCGAGTAACATTAAATAGTCTTCCGATGGTTCACCAGATTTAAATTCGCAATACATGGCATCGTTGAGAGTGTTATTTACATAGAACTTATCTTCTGGATTGATTTCTTTCAGTGCAATGTACAAAACAAAGAAAAGTCCTCGCCTATAAATACGCACACCATCTGGCGTTGTAATATCGCAAAATTGTATACTTCCACTTTTAGGCACTCTGCTGAACAATTCCTTAATGTCATTGTTGAATTTTACGTATAAAACCTTTTTCCCGGTAGATTTTTCGAATTCTTTTGCTATGTCAATGAATTTGGTGTCTTTATCTGCATAGTATACGTGTCCGGATTCAACATCTGTCAGTTGAAAATTCATATTGATTTTCTCCTTTCAGAAAATGAAACCCGGGCTTAACCCGGGTTTTGGAGCGGATAATGGGATTCGAACCCACGACCCCTTGCTTGGCAAGCAAGTGCTCTACCGCTGAGCTATATCCGCACTGATTTTCTGGAGCAGGTGATGGGGCTCGAACCCATGACCTCCGCCTTACCAAGGCGGCGCTCTACCGACTGAAGCTACACCTGCATCGATCAAATAAATTATACTATATTTAGACCCTTTCGTCAAGTCAATATGTGGCTCCTTGTCAAATATGGTTGATAGAATAGACTTAAGATATGATGAAAAAGGTATTACAGCGATTTTTTGTTAAGTAATCTCAGCTCAGAAAGGATAACTGTTTACAATATGTTGTTCCTTCTGTGATGAAATTTGGTAGTTTTATGAATCTTTCTG
>NZ_JBSVZD010000032.1:0-21008 GCF_054051725.1 Petrotoga sp. DB-2
AATCACTATCTTTATTGCCCTTGGTAAACTTAATTTAACTCCAGCTTAATTACCCACTATTTTCGTGATAGAACCAATCTTTTTTCGAAAAACCGAAATTATTGATCTTTTTGTTTACAAAAACAATTTTTCTATCACAATCCATAATAAGTATAAGATCATTCAAGTCATCTAAAATGTAAGAAGGGAAGTTTGCTTCGATAAATTCAAAGGGTTCGTTTTTTGATTCTTCTAACTTTTTTTGAAGTTGAGACAGTATGAAATCTTTCTCTACCCCTGTAAGTTTTTCGTAATTCTCGTTTATTTCAGTCACCCCTTATCACCCTTATTCTACCTTTATTATAGAGTATTTGAAACCTTTTTCATTTAAAAGATTGTTGATCTTTTTAACAACAATTTCTCTACTATCAGAAAGGTTTTTAATTCCTCGAAATAAAATATATATATGTTCAGAATTATAACTTATTAAGTCTTCTTGCCTTATGATCTTTTTCAATTCATTAATTAATTCGTTGTCAAAAGAAGAATGAATTTTAATCTCCACCAATAGGTGATCTTTATCTCTTTTAACTTTTTCAAGATCGAGAACTATATCAAATAACTCTGAGCATAAAAGGTTGCCGTCTTTTTCGTAAAATGCTGGTTGTTCTTGGTTATTTACTCTGTTTACAGTGAATGGAAATTCTTCGTCATACTCAAAAGTATCTTTGTATTCGTTGAACAAACCCTTAGCTTTTTCAAGTTCATTGTTTTCTGTGTAGAATTTAATCAATCTTAACCAACTGTCTTCTCTTTGTGAATAATAAAAAGCTTTTTGGAAATAATAGTGTGCATCGATTTTATTGTTCATTTTTTGGTGAATGTTACCCATTTCAATTAACATATCAACATATATTCGTTTTAAATATTCCCTTTTTTCTCTTACCCATTCCTCCTGAACATTTTCTTGTAGTAACTCGCCTTTGTATAAACTAACCGCCTTTGAGAACAAAAACAAACGTCTATTGATTTCTTTCTCTTTAAAACTTTCATCGCTTAAGGCTAAAAATTCTTCCAAATCGATATAGATATCATTTGATTTCGAAAATAAACAAAAATCTTCTTGCAAAGTTAATTCGTCGCTGCTCAATCCCAAATTTTTTCTAATATAATATAATGTAGTGTTTAAATTTTGCCTCGCACTTTCATCATCGAAACCGGGCCAAAATAGATCGTACAATTCAAAAACGGAAACCTTTTGACCTCTGTTGAGTATAAGATATTTAAGAATTTCTCTGGCTTTCCTTGATTTTAAATTTTCTATTGGTTTATCATCAAGAAAGATTTTAAAATCCCCTAACATATAGATATTTAACATAGGGTATGCCCCCTTAATACTTAATCTATTAATATTTTAACACTTTTGATGATAAACCCAAAAATATTAACATATTTAAATCGATGTATATTTACTAAAATTCGTACGAGGATACAAGAGAAAAAGAAAATGTGTTAGAAACAAAGTTATAACCGCCTAAGGTCTCAAATTTGAAGTTGGATATTTGATTCAAAATGCCTCCTTTTAAGGAGAAGCCATAATGATTTTCCAAATAACTCAAATCTAAGCCAACAAAAAAGTTGTTGTTCATATTCACAGCCAATTTTTTAAGCTCTCCCCCAAGGTAAAATCCAAGAACTTCAAAATTCAACGCTTGTGCTAATTTTTCTCCCAAATAAAAACCTTGTTCTTCGTTGGTAAGTGTATCTTTTAAATCGAAGATTTTAAATGTAGGGAAGTTTTTAGTTGCTGTGAATGCAAAATCTCCTTTGAAATCAAGGCTGTTATTGGAAAATATGTAAGGAACAAATACCCCCTCGAATTCAATAGAGTCTATGTATGTCTTATCGTTCAAAAAAAGATAAAAGGTCTCATTTTGATAGTTTACACCAACTTTCATTCCATTAAAAATGAGTCCTACATAGTAACCCCCATTTTTGTAATCAAGTAAGTTACTCATGCCAAAGAAAACTAAATCATTTAATTCCACTTCTGTTTCGGTAATGAACTCATCTTCATAATAAGTAAATTGGTTGTAATAAGTTTTAAGAGCAATTTTATTCTTTTTTGAAAATTCTTTTTGATCTGTGAATTCTAATTTTTCAACGTTGTTAACTTGGAGATAGATGTCCAACGTCTTTTCTTCGTTCCCTTCTAAATAATAAATAGAGGTGACATAGTTTTTATTGTTTTTCAATAAGTCGATAGTATTTTCAAAGTGCATATTCACACTGTCTAGAATAATTTTTGTTCTAACCTGATCTCCCAAGTCATTGAGAGGAGTAATTTCAAAAGTAGCCTCAACATTACCTTTTGAATCAAAATTGAAAGTATAACCTTGAATAACAGCCACACTACCGAGCAACGTTTCACTTCTGCTATCATTCTTCAAAACAGAGTATATTGAGTAATTATACATTTGAGAACTCTGTGAAAATGCAAAAGTATGGAACATCAAAACGAAGAGTATTAAAAGATAGATATACTTTTTCATTTTTGATCAACCCCTTCAGAGGTTGGGGTAGCAGTTAAAAATATCATCATCCGTTTACTTTCGTCTTTATTTTGGTTATCACCGAATAGAAACCTAAAAAAAGGCAGGTCTTTCAGAAGTGGCGTTCCCCCACTTTTTGAATAAAGTTGGCTCAAGTCCAAATCAGCGATCA
Organism: Petrotoga sp. DB-2; assembly: GCF_054051725.1. Lineage (NCBI taxonomy): Bacteria > Thermotogati > Thermotogota > Thermotogae > Petrotogales > Petrotogaceae > Petrotoga > Petrotoga sp. DB-2. The sequence goes on from NZ_JBSVZD010000032.1 coordinate 2,704, forward strand.
ATAAAATTTCGTTGGGGTTTAAATTGATCTTGGTCTCCAACTCTGACTCTGAAAGTAAATAGCTATCTCTTGTAACTTCCATCAAGTTTGATGTTTTTGTCTTAAAAGAAAGTTGAAGAATTTGATTCATCATAGTTGGAGTCATTTCTATTTCTATTCCACTCTCAATATTTCTAAATTCGTTTCTGTAGGTAGTAAAAACGATACTCTCTGAATTCTTCAAACTTAATAGCGCTGGTTCTCCTGGTAAAACGTTGACAACCTGTTTAGTAACCAAATTTGCAGTTTCGTTCTTTTCGTACATCTCTATTTCAGCCTCAAAAAGATCTTGTATCGAAAATCCTATTACCGGACTGTTAAGAGAAAAACTGTTTATTGTACCTTCTTGGTTTATGTTGAATACATTGCCCTTTATCAGATCAGAGTATCTTTCGTTTGTCTCAACGATATAGACTGTTAATTCAATATATGGCTCTCTCTTATCCAAGTTGTTAACCAAATCTTTTATATAATCTATTGTATTTTGTGGAGCATACACAACTATTTGATTAGTTTCTTCGTTAGTTTTTATGTATTGGTGTAGATTTTCAGGGATCAAATTTAAAAATTTATCAACCGAAATATAATTCAAAGAAATAACTTGGGTTTCTGCTAAGTTCAAAAAATTATGGCTTTGAGGATCAGCTAATCCCACAAAATAAACATTTTCATCAATTTTTTTGTAAGAATAGCCCCCCGGGAGTAGAAGTATATTCAACGCCTCTTCTAAATCCATTTCTACAAAATCCGCTGTGACCAAACCACTCACGTATTGATCGGTTAAAATAGTTACCCCCGTTTGAAGAGATATTTCATTCAAAGCCTCTACTAAATCTGTATTGTAAAAAGTAGCAGTCACTTTTGGAGCAGTACTTTCTTGAGAGAAAGCTGATAAACACATAAATGATAAAAGAGCCAAAGTTAGTGTTCTTTTTAATATACTTTTTATCACATTAACTCCCCCTCGAAGACTTTTAACCTTTGTTCATTGTTATAAATAGTAAGGATGTATCTATAACCTTCTTCTTCTAAAATTGGTATTTCGCCAATCAACATCGTTTCTTGGTTTGGTACTAACCACTCTTGACTAGATGGAAGAAAATCGTAAACACCTATACTTACACCATCGTTGTCTAGAATACTCAAACTTCCTTTAGGGATTATGTATCTCTCCCCTGTATTTTTGATCATAGCACTGAAAATTCCCCTGCCTTCTATTTTTTCATAATTTGAGCTGGTAAGCTCAAAATTATAATTTACTTCACCTATAACGGTCTCAACGTTGACCTTTTTCTGAGATAAAAATTCTCCCGATTCTTCGTACGCATTTAAAACGATTTTGCCATAGTATGCACCATTTTCTACTTCTTTTGGTACATTTATTGAAAGAATAACTCTCGAGGTTCCTTGAGCGTTAACTGTAAAAGATGATGGAGATCTCAAAGTAATCCATGATAGTAAGGATCTATCTTTAGGTAAACTCGCAAATTCTTCTCCACCAACTTGTACTGTCACGTTTTGATTAAACATATTTTGTAGATTTATAACAAAGGTTTTTACGGCACCAGGATAAAGTTCATAACTGAACTCTGTATTGTCTAGTATAAGCGCAAGTTCCGTTGGAGGAGTGAAATTGAAGCCTTCTTCAGGAACGTTTATATCGTATGTAAAAACTCTTTGCCTGTTAGAGTAGTTAACGAAGAGGTTTACCTTGTATTCTCCAGGAGCTAACAAGTACTTGGGTTTACCTGAAAATACAACTTTATTCCCTTTTATTATTCTTTGGGCGGTTATATTGTTATTTTCCATGTAAGGAGATTTTAAAGGTAATCTTTCTATCATCCTACCCGATTTATCTCTCAAGATAGCTTCAGTAGAAATCACGAGGTCATAACTTGAACCGTTAGCAATTGTAGATTCAATTACTGGTTTGCCTTCTTCATCTGGAACGACTTTGACGTCTTCAACTTCTACCTTTGTTATGATGGTTCCTTGTACGTGAGCTGTGATTCTTATCGCATACCTTATAATTATTCCTATCGTTCCACTCGTTTCAACTTCTGGGGTTATCATGAGGATAAAATTGTAAGTTCCAAAAGGAGCGTTAGAAGGTATGCTTACAACAGCATCGACAGGTGTTGTCGAACGTGGAGAAACGGTAATGGAGTTTGGAAACTCAATCCAATTTGAATATAGAAAGTTATCTGGAGTTGCTTCTACATAATCAAAATTTCCATCAATGTTCTGAATTATTTGATAAAGCTCTATATTGACGTTTTGTGTGGTGTTGCCTCCAATGACGTTTATAGTGGCAATGAATTCTTCCCCTGCCCTGACGTCTTTTTCAACGGACAAAGGCGAAACGGTTATCTGAGCAAAAGAAAAAGTTGTAAAAAGTAAAAAAACAAATGATAGAATATAAAATTTCTTCATAATTAATACCTATCCCCTTTTTTGTGTCTATTATACCATAATTCATAATTATGGAATCTTTGATATTTTATTCACTAAAACTCGTTGCACCTAAATATTAATAAAATTACCCCTTTTTATGTGCTCTAATTGTAAAAAGGGGTAATTGAAAACTAGAACGTATTTTTTTATGAATGTTCTTTAAAACTTTTAAGGTGCGGATATGGTAAAGGTTACATCAGCGATCTTGGTGGTTGTGGTGAGTGCACCTAAATTTAAGTTACCTAGAACGTCAAGTGTTGCAGTAACATCAAAAACAACATTTCCTGCTGCGCCATAACCCGCTACGCTTGAATCTATGGATATTTGTAATAAGTTAGCCCAATCTTCGTAACCAATCACAGGTGCTGGTTGGCTAGCAGTAACATTGTAACTAACATTTGCCTCAGCTAAGAGCTTTACAGTGTCTGAAGGATTCGCGGGATTTGCTGGATCAAATACTAAATCAAACTGGCTATCAGGACTTGTAGGATCTACTGACAATCTCACAAACTGAGGAACATTTAAATACACAGGAACATCAACGGAATCAGAAACTTGTGCCAAACCTGAAATTGAAACCAACATCACCATCATCAAAACTACCAAAACTAAAACTTTTTTCATACTTCGCCGCCCCTTTTAAAATTTTTGTTTTTTGAATTATTTTCATTATGCTTTTTTAATTTAATTATACTTGCTATAATAAAACCATAATAATTTTTAATAAAAATACAATCAGAATTTATGTTACAATTTCAGTAGTTCGATGCTGTGAGTAGGATGTCACCAATTTGGCCTCCCTCAAACTTGTATATAAACGGCTGTTGAACATATAATTCAAAAGTTAAAGAATAACTTTGGATCCCAGGAGTTCCTTCATCAGGACCTGATACCGATAAATTATAATTATGTTCTATTGAATTTTGTATATTATTATCTAATGATTCAAGTACCGTGAATTCAGCCTCTAAATAATAATTTACATTGGATTCTACATTAAAAGTTAAACTAGCTGCTACTGTGTCGTGAAAATTGGAGGCATCAGCATATAAGTCCAACTGTGTTTTACTAAAGTCTGTAATTTTCAAGTATTCAGGTACCGTTAAATATATAGGGACGGTAGTCTCTTTGTTTATAGAAAATGAGATTGATGAGATGATAATGATGTTAAAAATTAATGTATATTTTAACGTTTGAACCAATAGCCCTCACGCCCTGACTTAATTTTTTAGAAAGCTAATTCTAATTTAATTATACTCAGGGTAATAAGATGACAATTAATTTTAATAAAAATACAATAAGAATTTTGCAAAAAAATAGTAAGAAAAAACAAAAAATAAGAGAAAGATTTAGGAAGTTATCAAGAAGCCGAAAGAGTAATATAGACATCCCCTATGTGGATAATTTCATCGACGGTGATAACTTTATTTTCAAAAAGGGATAGTATTAGTTCGCGTTTATCGTTCCACAAATCAGCAAAATTCGCCTTTATTTCAATGTGAAAATCGGTATTACCATTCTCTACGGATATTACTTCCTCATTTTGTAATATAATATAATCTTCCAAAAAGTTGTAACTGTCAAAAATATCCAATGAAAGATAAATATCGTACTTTGGCAAAGTTGATTCAATGTGTACGGGAACTGAAGAAATGATATTATTCTGAGGATTTGCAAGGTCAAAAGTTAGTTGAATTCTGCCTTCTCCTCCAATGATGAAGTTTATAACAGGTTCAGGTACCTTAAAGTAAATAGGAATAGCTAAATAATTAAAATACCCCCCTTCCATCGGGATAAATACAACAACATCTGCAACATGAAGACCTTCTTTAGGAGACCCAGCCTCAAGATATTTTTCTTGTAATAAACTTCCATAATTGTTGAATAGCTTACCTAAATTAGAGCCAACTTTTACGTCGAACTCTACATTTGGATTATTTAAATAAATATTAGGAGAACTTAAAAATTGTAAATAACTATCTTCAGATAGAAAATCAAATCCATCTAAATAATCTACGCCAACATAAACATGAAGGGGAAGTAAGTTAGTCTTTAGAGATAGTTTAGAAATTTTTTGATCGTACCATGGCCCACTACCTGGATAAGGCGGGGAGAATTCAAAAACTATATCGTTTGAAACGTTATAGTCCACAAAAAAGTCATCGACTACAAAATAAATATCAACAAAATCTAACTGGTCCCCGTTTGAGTCAAAAAGCAAAACTTCTCCTATTTTTGTGCCTGAAGAAGATAAAAGACCATTCTTAAACATTGCTAGAATTTTTTGGTTATTATTTTGCCAGAATGTTTGGACATTAAACCCTAGTTGTATTGTATAAGTATTTCCACTTCCCCAACTTGAAAGGTTGAAATAACTTTTAAGAAATTCGTAATCACTATCTAGTTGTAATTCTACGCGAGAAACGCTCGATTGCTTAACATCAACTAGTATTTGCTGGTACTTGTAATGGCCCTCATCTAATTTGAATTCGAAATAATTGTTTGTTGAAAATATGCTTATAGTTATGAACAAAAAAGTTAAAAAGACAATTATTTTCTTCATTTTAATCACTTCCTAATAATTTTCTTTCTAAATTATACCTCATTTTGTACAAATAATTTTAATTTTTCCAATAAAAATTCAATAAAAATGGTTATAATTAGCTTTTAATGAGCTTTAAAAAAATAATAAAAGACTTGACATTTTTATTTTTATTTAGTATAATTTTACTAGACTTTTATTAGAGGTGGTGAGTGTAATGAAAAAGACAATTTTCGTAACGTTAATAATTTTGTTTGTTATGAATATAAGCGTTATTTCTTTTTCTCAAACTTCTGATAGTGTTAATATCCCGGTTTATATCAGTGTTCCCAGCTATGCTGCAATTGACTCTGCTGATAAAGAGAGTTTAGAATATGAATTAGATTTGTCATCTCCTGAAAACAAAAGTGAAGAGGTTAAGGTAAAAATCGTAGCAAATACAGCTTTTGAACTTAAGGTTGAATTTGATGCCGAAGAAGGTAGTTTTAACGAACAGAACCAAGCATTGTTTGAATTGTTGAATAGCAGTTATAATTATTCTATTGATAGTAACGAATCATTGTATGGAGTTATTGAAAAAACTGTTCAAGTGGGATTCAATTTTCAACAAGTACTCGATAGCAATCCCGAAATAAAAGAATCACTTTTAAAAAGCGGAGAATACAACGATAAGGTTGGAAATTTTGTTTTCACAGTTTCCCCTGCAGTTTAAAGATAATTAAGCGCCCCTTAGCCCCGCAGCCCGCCCACAAGGAAAAGGTTCTTTGCCCTTTCATCACGTTTTCCGCCCTTCTAAGGAAAAAATAAAAGTCTTTGTCCAGCATTCCACCCAATGAAGGAAAATTTTCCGTGTAGTTTAAAGATAAATACTGCAGCAAACGTTCGAGAGGTAGGTTGATCCCTGCCTCTTTTTTATTATTCAAAAATTAACAATTATTTTGTATTTGATAAACTTTTTTGAAGTAAAATAAAACGGCTGAGGTGAGAATAATGTTTAACGAAGAATTAAAAAATAAAAACCTTATAATTGAATTAGAATCTTTTGAAAAGATATTAGAAAGAGACATCATCATTAGAAATTGGAAAGAAATTGAACTACCTTCTGAAAAGGCAAAGATACTTGCCCCGATAGATGTCAATGTTTCTTTGGAGAAAGGAGAAAGTCGTGTATTAGTAACTGGTAAAATTGAAACTATGGTCCAGCTTCATTGCTCGAGATGTTTGAAACCCATTGAGTACTGGATAGAAGAAAGTTTTGAGGCAGTCTATTTAAGTAGGAACTTTGAAAAGTATTTGTCAAAAACTGAGCGTTTGAAAACGTTAGACAACCTTATTTACTATGATGGCCAATCAATAGATTTGACAAATCGAGTAATAGAGACTATAATATTATCAGTACCAGAGGTTCCACTGTGTAGAGAAGATTGTAAAGGGTTATGTCCTATCTGTGGGACTGATTTAAACGAAAATCCAGATCATTCTTGTGAAACAGAGGAGATTGACCCACGTTTTGTAACATTAAAAAAATTGCTGGATAACGAAAAATTAAATTAATACAAAATACTAAAGGGGGAAACATAGATGGCAACACCAAAACAGAAACCTTCAAGAAGTAGAACACATTCAAGAAAAGCAAAATTTTACTCTGCATACAAGATTAACGTTGTAAAATGTCCAAAATGCGGAGAGCCAAAATTACCGCATCGTGTCTGTTTGAATTGTGGGTATTACGGTGATAAACAAATCTTAGAAATAGGTGAATAAGCCAATGGACAGTGTAAAAATAGGTATAGATCTATACGGCGGTGATAATGCGCCCCACTCTGTTGTTGAGGGCGTACTTTTTGCTTTGAAGAATAAGTTTCTTTCCCCTGAAGAATTGGTTTTAGTGGGAAATGAAATTTCAAAGGAAGATTTAGATAAAATATCAAATTTAAAAATTGTACCAGCCAAAAACTCGGTTAGTAACGAAACAAAACCAACAGAAGTTTTGAAATTGAAGGAATCTTCCATGTACGTAGGTTGCGAAATGTTGAAAAATAAAGAATTGAATGCTTTTGTGAGTGCGGGGAACACCGGTGCGTTGCTTTCAAGTGGTACTTTTGTTGCTGGTAGGCTTCCCGGTATAAAAAGGCCTGCTTTGGTTTTGGCGCTTCCCTCTAAATCAAATAAACCAAAAATTTTAGTAGATGCAGGGGCGAATGCCGAAGTAAAGGCTGAACACTTTTACGATTTTGCAAGAGAAGGAATAGCTTATGCTAAATTTTTGAATCTTGAAAATCCGAGAGTGGGGATTTTAAACATTGGTTCTGAAGACGAAAAAGGAAATTCAATAGTTAGGGAAGCTTCTAATTTGTTAAAAGAAGAAAAGACTTTTAATTATGTTGGGTATGTAGAAGCACGTGAACTGTTTGATGACACGTGTGATATAATAGTTACAGATGGATTCACTGGTAACAACGTGTTAAAAACTATGGAAGGCACAGCTTATTTTATCCTACACGAATTGAAAGAAACTATTAAAAAAGGTGGGTTATTCACAAAATTAGGAGCCTTGTTTCTAAAAGGTTCCTTAAAGTCTTTGGTCAGTAAGATTGATTATAGAAGTTATGGAGGAACATTCTTTTTGGGAGTTAACGGTGTTTTAGTCAAGGCGCATGGATCTTCAGATGCTGAAGCGATAGCGAATGCATTGTATGTGTCTTACCGTGCGGCTAAATTTGACTTGATCAAAAAGATTGAGATTTAAGAGGGGGTTTAAAAATTGTGTGGGATAGTAGGGTTTGTTTCAGATAGAAAAGTAAAAGTTGAAGAACTTATTTCTGGGTTAAAAAAACTTGAATATCGGGGTTACGATTCCGCAGGTTTAGCTTACAATGTAAATCATTCTATAAAATACTTAAAAAAGCCAGGAAGAATTAGCGAAATTGAAAAATTACTATTAAATGAAGGGTTATTAGAAGAAAGCTTTTATTCTGGAATAGCCCATACAAGATGGGCAACGCACGGCATTGTTTCGGAGCAAAATTCTCATCCGCATTTGGATTGTAAAGAAGAGTTAGCTGTTGTACATAACGGAATCATAGAGAACTTTCAAGAATTGAGAACAGGTCTTGAAATTAAAGGTCATATCTTTAAATCAGAAACGGATTCCGAAGTTATCTCTCATTTGATAGAAGATAAATACAACGGAGATCTTTTTGAGTCAGTTTTAAGAGCTTTGAAGGAACTGGAAGGTGCTTATGCTATTGCGGTTGTTCATAAAGACAAACCCGATCAAATCATAGCTGCAAGAAAAGGTAGCCCTTTAGTGATTTCAAGTAATGAAAATATAACCATGTTAGCTTCAGATGTCACTCCTTTATTGAAATATTCAAAAGAGATGAACTTTTTGAATGACGGTGAGATAGCCATTTTAACTCCTAAAGGTTATTCAATATTTAACTTAGATGGGGTTCCCCTTGAGAAAAAACCAATAAGTATAACCTGGGATGAATCATTGGCAGAAAAATCAGGATATCCACATTTCATGTTGAAAGAAATCTTTGAGCAACCGATAGCATTAGAATCTGTTTTGGTTGGTCGATTAAAAGATGGAAAACCACAGATAAAAGAAGTACAATCTTTAGAAAGTTTTGTTAAGAACCAAATGAAAAAGGTGTATGTAGTTGCATGTGGTACGAGTTATCATGCCGGTTTGGCTGCAAAATACTTCATGAATAGATATTCAGATATTGATTTTGACATAGAGGTTGCATCAGAGTTCAGATACATGAATCCAGCAATAGATAGTAATACTTTGGTGTTGGCTATATCTCAATCTGGGGAGACTATAGATACGCTAGAGGGGGTCAGATTAGCAAAGAAAAAGGGTGCATATGTATTAGCTATAAGTAATGTAGTCGGTTCCACTATCTCTAGAGAATCTGACGCAGTTCTTTATCTCAACACTGGTCCGGAGATAGGGGTTGCCGCAACAAAAACTTATACTGCACAGATAGTTTTGCTTTACACCTTAGTTGCCCAACTTATCTATTGGAAAGGTTACAAAAACAAAGAGCTGGATGACATAATGAGAACCATTGAGAAGATGCCAGAATTGTTTAGGATTATCTTAGATAAAACAAACGGTCACATGATGGAGTTAGTAAAGAAGTATAAAAACTTCAAAGATATGATGTATATAGGTAGGGTTTTTGGTTTTCCTGCCGCTCTGGAAGGTGCTTTAAAATTAAAAGAAATCAGTTATATCAATGCCATCGCCTATCAAGCGGGTGAATTAAAACATGGTCCAATAGCCCTATTGGATGGTAATTTTCCAGTTTTTGCAATAGTCCCAACAGGGAAGTTGAGAGAGAAGATGATCTCCAACATTATGGAAGTAAAAGCGCGTGGGGCAAGAGTTATAGCTTTAACCCCAAAAGATGATCTACAAGCAAAAAAAATATGTGATGATTACATCGATGTACCTTCTATTTCCGAACCTTTAATACCGTTAGTAGTTGCACCCATTACACAACTGTTTGCTTACTACATAGCGGTACAAAAAGGATTGGACCCAGATAAACCAAGGAATTTGGCAAAAAGTGTCACAGTTGAATAATTTTAGTAGAGGTGGTAAATACACCTTTATCCTTAGATGGGGCGGGCTACGGGGCAAAGCCTTTTACTCTTCCTTAGAAGGGCGGGCTGCGGGGCGAAGGGGCGCTAATAAATTTAGAAATGTTAAAAAAGTAAAAAAATTCCAGTGGAGGTGGTAAATTTTTGTTAAAAACTGATGTTTTGAATTCCGTTAAAGAAATAGTAGAATTGCTAGAAGAGAAAGATGGAGAAAATATTGTAGTACTTGACATGGAAGATTCTGAGTTGATGGTTGATTACTTTGTCATTGTTACAGGAAATTCAGAACCACATAGAGTGGCATTAAGAGACCAAGTAGTCAGGTATCTAAAAGACGAAGATATACCCATAACATTTTACGATAAAGGTCAAAGTACCGATTGGATGATAATCGATGCTGGTATTTTTATAGTTCATATATTCTCTGAAGAGAGTAGAGAATTCTACGATTTAGAAGGACTTTGGGGGGAACAAAATAGAACGGTAATGTAAAATAACACTCATATCTTTCGTTTTTCACCTCGGTGCCCGTAAAAGGGTCGGTGAAAAAAAGGAAGGTGGAGGTTAGAAAACCAAATCAAACATCTACGGAGGTGTATTTTTGTGTCAGCGGTAAGTATGAAACAGTTACTTGAAGCAGGAGCTCACTTTGGTCATAGAACGAGAAGATGGAATCCCAAGATGCAGCCTTATATCTTTACTGAAAGAAAAGGGATTCATATTATTGATTTACAAAAGACTTTAAGAAGTATTGATGATGCCTATGAATTTCTGAAAAATTCAGTCATGGAAAAGAAAAGAGTATTATTTGTTGGAACTAAGAAACAGGCGCAGCAAATCGTTGCCGATGAAGCACGCAGATGTGGAGAATTTTTTGTAAACAACAGATGGCTTGGCGGTTTATTAACTAACTTCAAGACAATAAAATCAAGAATTGATAAATTGGAGCAATTAACGGAATACGTTGAAAGTGAAGAGTTTTCAAAACTACCCAAAAAAGAACAAGCCACCATACGCAGAAATTTGGAGAAATTAGAAAAAAACTTGGGTGGTTTACGTGGAATGAAAAAAATTCCGGATATAATATTCATTATTGACCCCAAAAAAGAAGAGATCGCTGTTAAAGAAGCAAATTTACTTAAATTACCTATAATAGCAACGGTGGATACTAATTGCGATCCTGATCTTATCGATTACGTTATTCCCGCAAATGATGACGCTATTAGAACCATAATGCTTATTGCCTCAAAAATGGCCGATGCGATTATTGAAGGAAAAGAAGGCAGAATAGAAACCCTCGAAGAAGGTAGCGAAGCGGGAGAGGAAAAAGACGAAGAAGTGGATGAAGTAGACGAAAAACTAGCAGCCGAGGAGAAATACGCTAGTTACGCCGAAGAAGTAGAAGAGGAGGAGGAAGAAGAACTCGTTTCCTCAGAAGAAGAAGACGAAGACGGAAAATTTTAATTTTTGGTTGTACATAATACACCGGGGGATTGCTCCCGGTTTTTTTGTAAGAGGTGATAATTTTGAAATTTTACATAAGGACATTTGGTTGCCAAATGAATATAAACGAAAGTGAAATAATGGCAGGTCTTTTGAAAGAAGAAGGTTTCGAATGGACTGAAAATCCAAAAGAAGCCGATATAATATTGATAAACAGTTGTGCTGTTAGAGAAAAAGCAGAAAATAAGATGTATGGAGCCATAGGTGGTTATGGTAAACTAAAAGATGAAAACAAGAATTTAATATTGGGTGTAGGTGGTTGCTCGGCAGAAAAAGAAAGGGAGCATTTACTTGAAAGGTTTAAAAAGGTGGATTTTGTCTTTGGCACTAGAAATGTGATAGACATAGCAAATTTGATAAAACGGGCGTTAAATGGCGAAAGGTTCGCTGATTTTAGCGATAAATTAAATGATGTCAGTTACGATATTCCAAAGATGACTTCAAGTAAACACCATGCTTGGATTACTATCATATACGGATGCAATAAATATTGCACATACTGTATAGTCCCATACACCAGAGGTTTTGAAAAAAGTAGGCCTATGGAAGATATAATAAAAGAAGTTGAAAGTTATGCAAAAAAAGGCTACAAAGAAATAACCTTTTTAGGTCAAAATGTTGATTCCTACGGTAAGGACTTTGGGGACAAAAAATCTAAATTGGATTTGCTCATACAAAAGGCAGCAGAATTTGATTCTATAAAAAGAATTTGGTTTTTAACCTCTTATCCATCTGATATAACAGACTCTTTGATACAGACTGTAGCAAATGAGGAAAAAGCGGCAAATTATTTCCATCTTCCAGCTCAATCAGGGAGCAACAAAATTCTCAAAGCGATGAATAGAAAATACACAAGAGAAGAGTTCATTGAACTTGTAAATAAGGTAAAGAAAGAAGTAGCTAACGTTACAGTATCCAGTGATTTTATAACAGGCTTCCCATCTGAAACAGATGAGGATTTTGAAGAAACGGTAGATTTGATCAAGCGGTGTAGATTTGAGAGGATAAATATCGCAGAATATTCTCCAAGAGAAGGAACCATAGCTTATAAATATCAAAAAGATGATGTTCCTAAACATATTAAAAATAAAAGATTGCAATATCTGATGGAGTTACAAAAAAGGATAAACCTTGAAGAAAATGAAAAGTATCTTGAACAAGAAGTTATTATAATTCAAGAAGGAAAAGCAGGTAAAAATGGTACTTATATGGGAAGAACTATGAACAATAAATTAATAATCTTCGAAAGTAATGAAGAATTGAACGGCGAATTTTTGAAAGTAAAGATCAATAAGATTACACCGGGCCCATTGTATGGAGAGGTCGTGAAGACGAACTACACGAGCGTTTAATAATATATAGAAAAAGGAGTGTTCACACTTGACACATGGAAAAGTCTATGAATCATTATCGTTTTATAGCCAAGCACTAAAAAGCGATATGAAATATTCTATTTATCTCCCGCCTAAATACGACATTGAAACTAGGAAATATCCGACTATTTATCTACTGCATGGACATGGGGGAAACGAAACGAGTTGGCTAAGAAAAGGTAGAGTAGATCAAAGTTTGGATTTAATGATAAATAACAATGAAATTCCACCTTTTGTAGCTGTGATGCCTGATGCCAAGAACAGTTGGTACGTTAATTCTCCAACGGGGGAGAACTATGAAACCGCTTTGATTGAAGACCTGATTCAACATATAGAAACGCAGTATAAGGTTTACAACGAACGCTCTTCGAGGTTCATAGCTGGACTATCCATGGGGGGTTACGGTGCCTTAAGGTTGGCATTTAAGTATCCCGAGTTATTTTTGTCTGTTGCAAGTTTAAGTGGGGGAATAACTAGAGAAGTTCCCCCTGAAAAAGAAGTCGATTTAGATGGGAATGAAATTAATGTCAGAGAAGATTACTATCATGATGCATTTGGTTGGCCCTTTGATTCCGAGTTATGGGAAAAAGAGAATGTTTTTAACTACATAGAAAACTTGAAACAAAGCGAATTAGAGCTTCCGGTTTATCTTTCTTGTGGAAGTGAAGATTATTTTTACCTATATTTAGGTGCTTCTGAACTGCACCATGAATTAAGAGTAAACGGCATATCTTCAACTCTTTTTATAAAACCTGGTGATCATAATTGGTTTCTTTGGAGCCAAGAAATAAAAGAAGTATTAAGGTTCTTTGCGAAAAACATGCTTATAATCCATTAAGTAAGGAGTGAATTTATGGACCAAAAAAATGGCACCTATAGATTAGTAATGAATTCTTTGTTTATAGTTCTATCCATACTTTTGTCAAGGTTATTAGCGATTAGAATTCCCATAGGTAATGTTGAAGTTATTAGATTTGGGTTTGGAACTATTCCTATGTTTCTTTCAGCCTTTATTTTTGGGCCTTTGGATGGATTTATTGTTGGAGGTTTATCTGATTTGATTGGTTATTGGATAAATCCAATGGGAGCTTTCCTTCCCCAATTCACGTTAACCTCAGCTTTACACGGTTTGATTCCGGGTATAATTTTTAAGTACTTTTTTAAAAGAAGAATCAATTATTGGACATTAGCCGTTTCTTGTGGTTTAGGTGAGGCGGTAGGAATTACCTTAACGCCATTCTTTCTTCATCAAGCGTTTGGTATTTCATATGCGGTTCTTATGCCCCCACGTTTAGGTGGCTATGTGGTTTCATTCTTTTTGAATGCTTTTATAATGCTGTTATTACTCACTAGGATTCCTCAAATTCAAAAAATGATGGAGAAACAATAATATGGATAAATATTATGAGTTTATTTATGAATTTGAACCCAACAAGGAAGAAAAGATAATTGATCAATTTATAAAATATGGGTTTAATTCCTTTTACATCGAGGAAGATGTAGAAAGTTCAAAAACTTTTCTGAAGTTGTATGTCAAGAAGGAAGAGCAAATCAAGGATATTTTGGATTTACTTTCCCTGTATGGTTTAAGATTGCTTTCAAAAGAAATCACCGAAGAATCACAATGGTTAGAAGAATGGAAAAAAACAATAAACGTTTTTGAACTTATAGACGGGGTCTGGGTTAACCCTTTTTCCGATAAAAAAATAGAAAAACCTGGAATAGTATTGAACGTAATACCGGGAAGTGCCTTTGGTACCGGTTTACATTCAACAACTAAACTGGCGGCTGAACTTTTGAGAAAATCTGGTTGCATAGGCAAAGATGTTATAGACGTTGGAACAGGCAGTGGGATATTATCGGTTTTGGCCAAAAAGTTTGGAGCTAATCGCGTTTTGGCTTTAGATAACGATACTTTAGCTATAGAAAAAGCTAAGGAAACAGCTAATTTAAACGATGTTGATATTGAAATACGAGAATCAGATTTGTTAAGCGCTGTTGGAGAACATGAAAGATTCGACATATTAGTTTCTAATATTGTGGCTGAAGTATTGATACAGTTAATGAAAGATCCTAAATTTGATAAAGTACTTAAAGAAAAAGGATTTGTGATCTTTTCTGGTATAATTGAAAGCAAAGAGAAATCTGTTATTGAACAAGCAAAAGAAGTGAATTTAGTATTGAAAGATAGAACGGAGGACGGTTCTTGGATAGCATTGTTGTTTCAAAAGAAGACTTAAAAATAATTGAAAAACAATTGGGACGTGGTGTAAGTAATGTATTAACTATAGAAAAAAGATGCATTTACGGCTATCCTCAAGTAATAAAGAGCTTTCCTTTAAAAGATGGAAAGCCTTTTCCTACTCTTTACTGGTTAACTTGTCCTTATTTAGTGGAAGAAGTTTCTAAGTTGGAAGCACAGCAAAAAATCACGGAAATAGAAAAGATTATACAAAATGATCCAGTATTAAGGCAACAAATGATCCATGCTCACAAAGAAGAAATAAAAAAAAGAATGAAGTTATTAGGAGAAAAAATCAATTCCCTCTCTGAAAACATGATTAAGAAGTTAAAAGAAAGGGGAATAGGTGGGATTGAGGATTTTTCTACTATAAAGTGCTTACATTTACACTATGCATCTTATTTAGTCGGAAAGAACAATCCCGTGGGGGAAATAGTAGATCGTTATATTAGTAAGAAATATTGTGATGACAAAAGATGTGAAAAACTAGGATCTTAAGGGGTAAGCACAGATTCCTTATGGGTGGGGAGCGGGGCAAAGGGGCGCTAAAACCAACTTTTGAATATCTCAAAGTAATACCTTATTGCAGCTTTACACGAAAGACTTTTCAAATCAAATAAAGATTTTAGGGTTTTTAAGGGGCGAAGCCCCTTAACGTATGGAGGCGAAACAACCTATGATAGACAGATCGATTTTAAAAAACATCCCTAAAAAACCAGGGGTATATATTTTTAAAAACAATAAAGGTGATCCTATATATATAGGCAAGGCAAAAAACTTAAAAAACAGAGTTTCTTCATACTTTAACAAGAAAAATTACATAGGCAATGAAAAAACTTATGAAATGCTAGAAAAAGCTGTAAATTTAGACTACATAATAACTTCAAATGAAAATCAAGCATTTATATTAGAAGCCAACCTCATCTATGTTCATAAGCCAAAATACAATATAATGCTAAAAGATACACGAGTGTACCCATATATCTTAGTTACGGATGAACAATTTCCCAAGATAAAATACGTTCGAACAAAAAAAGAAGAAAAGGGTAAATACTATGGCCCATATTCTGATGTGAAATTTGTAAAAGATGTTATTGAAGTACTGCAAAGTGTTTATAAGATCAGAAGTTGTGACAGAGATTTAAGCAGAAAAAGCAAACCATGTTTCCTTTACCATTTAGGAAGATGTTATGGTCCATGTTACAAGGACGTAGACGAAACGGTATATCAAGAATCAGTGGAAAAGGTTAAAAAAGTTTTATCAGGAGACATTGAAGAAGTGAAGAACTATCTTCAAAAAGCCATGAAAGATTATGCCAAAATAAAAAACTATGAAAAAGCTGCTCAGATGCGTGACACGCTGTTCAAATTAGAAAATTTATTTGAAGAAGTAGCTGTTGAATACAAAAACGGAAAAAATTTAGATATAATAATGTATGAACCTCCAGTTTATTTAGTTTTAATAGTAAGAAAAGGATACTTAATTTCAAAGCTTTCCTTTACAATGGAAGGAACGTTAGAAGAGTTCTTGTATCAATACTATATTGTAAGAAAGAATGAGCCGCCTTCTTTGATATCGACACTATACAAAGAAGAAATTTCTTCAGAAATCTTGGATTTTCTTAAAGAAAAAGGCTTAAAAAGGATAGAAAAGATTGGTAAAAGTTCTAAAATATACGAAATGGCTTATACAAATTTGCAAGAAGAAATCAAAAGGCAAAAAGACTTAAGCTATGCCTTAAAACAGGCAAAAGAGATACTTTCATTGAAAAAAGAGCCAAAAATTATTGAAGGGATAGACATATCTCATCTTCAAGGATTATATACCGTTGCATCTTTAGTGCGTTTCGAAAACGGCAAGCCCAAAAAAGAAGGATACAGGAAGTATCGTTTAGATAATATAAAAGCGCCAGATGACTTTGAAAGTATCAGAACAGTTATAAAAAGAAGATATCAAAAGCATGAATTACCTGATCTGTTATTCATTGATGGAGGAAAAGGACAGGTAAATTCGGCTGTAGAATCACTAAAAGAAATCGGCTATTCTTTAAAAGATGTGGATGTTGTCGGCATTGCCAAAGAAGATGAAAGGATAGTTTTACCAGGTGATATACCCGATCTTCACTTACCTCTGGATCATCCAGTTTTAAGATTACTTATATACGTAAGAGATGAGACTCATAGATTTGCCATAGGTTTTAACAGAAGTCTCAGAAGTAAACGATTCGAAAAAACCAAATTGGATGATATTTATGGTATAGGTCCAAAGAGGAAAAAAGAATTAATAAAGCATTTTGGAGGAATTCAAAAAGTATTGGAAGCATCAACTGAAGAAATATCAAAAGTCGTTAAAAGTGAAAAAATTGCGAAAAGAATAAAAGAAAGTTTAGGAGAGAAATGATTTGGAAGAACTAATCAAATTTGCCAAAAATTACTTAAATAAATACAAGAACTTTTTAGCCGAGGAGTTTCAACATTTTTTCTTTGGTACTGTTTACGATAACGAAGATAAATTTCCAGTCTACTGTATTTTTATAGATGAAGACGGAAGAGTTTTTGAAACTTTTGGACCTGATAAACCAGGAAAAGTTATGAGCGTCCTATACCCTACGTATTACAATGATTCTGATATATTAGTAAATAAATACACAGAACTATCAAGACAATACAATAAAATAGTACAACCCAATACGGCATTTGGTATTGTACAATCGCCTTTTAAAATTACATCTTACAGGGTATGGGGAAACGAAAGACTCATAAAAAAACTTATATTTTCCGAAAAGTTAAAGGGAGAAGAATACATTTCTCTCCATCAGAACATAACAGATGAGAAATTGAAATTCATAATTGAACATTACAAGCAATGGGATGATGACATATTTTATTTTCCATATTTGAAGGATATTCATGTTTTATTTAGAGTTCCTGATTATATAAGCAGTTCAGAAGTATCCATATATATAGAAATTGGACGAATATTAAAAGAAAAAGTACTTCAAAGATATGATTTTTTAGAAAATTCTTACAAGCTCCCAGAGATGAAAGTTAAAGCTCCAGCATTAGCCGTATTCAAAGTACCTGCAGAGCGTATCCTTTATATAGATTTCAAATCTATTTATGATCAGTTTATAAAAAAGACCGCTAAAATAGTCGATCAAATTAATAAATTAGAAATTCAATTATAACGGTTCAACACCAAGGTTTTTGTTTTAAAAGGGTTACAGGGCGGAGCTCTTCCCCATCCCATCTGGGTTAGGGACCGCAGGTCCCTTTTAGAAGGGTGGGCTGTGTGGCGAAAAAGTGTTTAAAATTACTTTTAGAAGAAATTTTTATAATAAACGCATTAAAATAAACTTTTGATTTTTAAAAGGGTCACAGGGCGGAGCCCTCCACCCCTTTTAGGTTAGGGACCGTAGGTCCCTTTAGAAGGGCGGGCTGCGGGGCAAAAAAGGGTTTAAAATTACTTTTAGAAGAAATTTTTATAATAAACGCATTAAAATAAACTTTTGATTTTTAAAAGGGTCACAGG
>NZ_JBSVZD010000032.1:21108-21977 GCF_054051725.1 Petrotoga sp. DB-2
GCGGACCCCTCCACCCCTTTAGAAGGGCGGGCTGCGGGGCAAAGGGGCGCTATAACAGTAATTATTCATCAAAAGGAGAAAATAATGAAAGTAAACATTGAAGATTATTATAAAAGAACAAATCAAAATATAACGCCAAAAAATGTGAAAAGTATAAAAAAAGAGAAAAAATCTCCTTTTACACTCGCTGAAATGTTGTATGGAACATTTAATATAGTTATTTCTGTAATATTTTTATTATTCATTCTTATAACTAACATTGCAAGACCCATTATTAATGATTTACTTAACCCAAATTTTCCTTTAGAAACCAGACAAATATTTTTTCTATCTATATTAATACTTATCTTAGGAATATTATTTGAAATATATGCCATAGAAAAAGCTAGACTTCACAAATATTCGTTAATAGGCGCCATCATATTTTTCTTTTCACTTTTTATGACTTTTTTTATAACTTATATAATAATAAAATACTCCTTGAACTGGGTAGGAATTCAACTGTTCGGTCAAACTGAAATAGGCCAAAATAAATGGTTTTATTTACCTTCCATAGCCTATTTAGGATACTCAATATTCAATGTATACTATTCTTTTGCCTTGATGAATTCACAATAATTTTCAAATAAGTTCATAAAAAAGAAATTGACAAAAGGTAGAGTGATGTGATAATATATACAACGCTGAAGGATGAAAGAGTTAATGAAGTTAGGGTTTTTATGCAAACGAAGTTCTTTTAAAAAAGAAGGAATTTGAATTTGTGGAGTTTGAGGGGTTCACCCCTCAATGCATGTTGGTCTTTGAAAAGTAGATAGAGGAGACTGAAGAGTTTAGGATGAAGGGTTTGATCCTGGCTCAGGGTAAACGCT